>JAYVKT010000160.1:0-3623 GCA_043768195.1 Chitinophagaceae bacterium
GGGAGTGCAGTAGAAGTTTCTTTTGAAGTAGATAAAAACGGCAAACCCACTAATATTAAGATTGAGAAATCCCTATGTGCAAAATGTGATGAAGAAGCCAAACGCCTTATTAAAGAAGGGCCAAAATGGAAGCGTAAAGCACAAAAGAGCCGGACAAGGGTAACTGTTTCCTTTTAACACCCCGCCACCCATACTTTCCTGTCCAGCATTTCATACTGGTTTCCCTACCTTCGCATTTCAAAAAAACACAGTATGAAAAAAATATTTATTACAGCTATTGCTGCTTTTACATTGCTGGTTACAGATGCACAAACACTAACCACACCACAACCAAGCCCCACACAAACCATTAAACAAAATTTTGGTCTTTCTTCGATTGAGCTTTCTTATTCCCGTCCGGGGATGAAAGGAAGAAAAATCTTTGGCGACCTGGTGCCTTTTGGAAATGTGTGGCGTACTGGTGCCAATACTGCAACTACCTTAACTTTTGCTGACGATGTAACAATCGGTGGTACAAAAATCAAAGCTGGTAAATACGGACTAATTAGCATCCCGGAAAAGAAAAACTGGACACTGATCATCAGTAAGCAGTTAGATGTTACAAGCCCTGCGGCCTACAAACAAGATCAGGATGTAGTAAGAATAGAAGTTGAAACAATGAAAATGGATGAAAGTATGGAAACATTTACCATGCAGTTTGCCAATGTAAAAACCAACAGTACAGAACTGCATATTATGTGGGACCGTACTGCTGTTTCATTGCCAATTACTACAGATGTGGAAACCAAAGTAATGGCGCAGATAGACCAATTGATGAATAAAGACAACCGTCCTTATTTTAATGCAGCCATGTATTATATGGATAATGGTAAAGACCTGAACCAGGCACTGGCATGGTTTGATAAAGCAGTAGAAGCAAACCCAACTGCTTTCTGGATGCATCACCAAAGAGCTAATGCACTGGCTAAACTCGGTAAAAAAGATGAAGCAAAAGCTGCCGCAGAAAAATCTAAAGAACTGGCGACTACCGCCAAGAATGATGACTATGTGAAGCTGAACGAGAAGTTGCTGGCAGAGTTGAATAAGTAAAACCCATATCCGCCTCGGCGGAGACTTTAGTATCTAATATTTAAAATAGCCTTATTGAGGGCTATTTTTTTTATTCATTATTGTATGCAGAATCAAACTAAAGAAAATTACACCGAATGCACCTATGGGATTTAACCAGAGGAAGCCCATTTTAATAACACTATACTTTGTGAGAATGAAAACAGTTAATACCAACAATTCTGCCAGCACTGCTGCCCAAAAAACAACATGACCGCTTTTTATTTTTTTAAAGAAAAAAGCAACAAGAAATACACCGAGAATAACACCATAGAAAAGAGAACCTAATACATTCACTGCTTCTATCAGGCTGTTGCCGATATTGTAAGTAAACATGGCAACGATGATACAAAATATTCCCCAGGCCAATGTGTACCATTTCGACAACCGGTATTCATCTTCGCTGGTTTCTTTCTTTTTAGTAAAGCGGCGGTGAAAATCAATCATAGTGCAGGAAGCCAATGAATTGATTGCTGCCGCAATACTACCCCATGATGCAAGAAAGATAATGGCAATTAATAAACCAACTAAGCCAACTGGCAAATTATCAACCACAAAACGGAGAAAGATATAATTGGTATCATTATTATCCCCACCAATTTCTTTCGTCTTTAACCATTCTTTTACTTTTGTCCGGAGTGTATTAGCACTGCTCTGCAAAGTATTTAACTGCTGCAGGTATTCTTCCTGTTTCACTTTATCATTAGCATCAGCCGCATTGGAATAATTGACAACCGCTTGCTGTTTTAATGCAGTGATTTCATTGTACTGCTGCTGTACCAACCGGAAAGAATCTTTGTAAACAACTGATGCTTCTAATTTTTTTACCTGTACATCATTAAAAAAGATGGGAGCTTTATTAAATTGATAAAATGTAAACACTAATGCCCCAATAAGCAGTATTGCAAACTGCATCGGCACTTTTACCAACCCATTCATCAGCAAACCCATACGGCTTTGCTTTAATGATTTTGCAGTAAGGTAACGACCCACCTGCGACTGGTCGGTACCAAAATAAGAAAGTGCAAGAAAGAAGCCACCAATTAAACCACTGAATAAATTATATTGGTCGCTCCAGTTGAAATGTCCTTTTTCAAATCCAGTAGTAATTACATTTAACTTTCCCATTTTACCGCTTACTTCCAATGCATCAGTAAAGCTTACGTTCTCAGGCAACATATTTACAACCATGTATGCCGCCAGGAACATACCTATGAAAATGATGATAAGTTGAAGTTGTTGTGTGTAAGCCACGGCTTTTGCGCCACCACTCATTGTATAGATAATAAGAAGCCCTCCCATCAATATATTGGTGTAATAAATATTCCAGCCAAACAGTGATGAAAGAATAATAGAAGGCGCAAACACACTGATACCCGTGGACAATCCTCTTTGCAATAAAAAAAGAAACGATGTAAGTGTTCTTGTTTTATTATCAAACCTGTTCTCTAAATACTCATACGCCGTATAAACTTTCAGCCGGCTGAAAATAGGAACGAAAAAAATACAGATAACAATCATGGCCAGCGGAATACCAAAATAGTATTGCACAAACCGCATCCCGTCTGTATAGGCCTGCCCCGGTGCAGAAAGAAAAGTAATAGCACTGGCTTGTGTGCCCATAATACTAAGCAACACCATTCCCCAGGGCAAACTACGGTTGCTGAGAAAATATCCATCCAGATTGCGGGAGGTACGGCTTTTATACAAGCCATAAGAAATAATGGCAAGCAAAGTTACAACCAGTACTATCCAATCCAATTGATTCATGAAAACCGTTTGGTAAAAAAGGTGAAAAGAATAATAAGTACAAGGAGAAAACCAATTACTACTGCATACCAGTAATTCCAGTTTTTAAAGAAGGGTGCCTTATCGTTATCCGGTGTTGTCATGCAATTATTTTCGGATGGTTCGTAGCCAGCCAGTAACCACAATCAAAAGTCCAAGTGCTATCCCAATCAGAATACCCACTTTTACTCTTTTTATTAAAATTCCTACTACCAATCCTATTACAATAGCAAAAATAAATGCCATCTCTCCTCTTCTTACACTTGGTTTTCGTTCTTCGGTCATGTTTCTTTTTGACTTTGCACAAACGGGTTATCGAAAAATGGGATATTATCTCGCAAAGGCGCAACGACGCAAAGAATAGCGGACCGATATATCAAACCTTGCGACTTAGCGGCTTTGCGAGATATTTTTTTACTTCTTTTACCTCTAAAATCCCTTCTTCTTATTCAATGCAATGATATTCGCCAGCAATCGGTATGCACCCGGCACACCGGCAGGCAACTCCCGGAAAAATACAATACCGGTATAAGTAAACCAGCCCTTCCCGTATTTTGCAACAATCAAACTACCATCATCTGATTTTTCGCCGGGGTCACTCATGCCAATTAGTTTTTCAAACTTTCCTGATGTATCACTTGCATGATAAATACTGCGTTCCTGTATCCATCCATTAAAATCATCCTGCACAATTTTATTGGGGAAATTAAATACAGGGTGTTCCGGTT
>JAYVKT010000161.1:0-4427 GCA_043768195.1 Chitinophagaceae bacterium
CTTAAATAAGGTTTTCCAGTGTTCATTTTTTTCCTTGAAAGTATAGCATCGTGAAAAATCTAGTTGTTTTTTATAATTTCTAAAAAACAATTCATTAGGTACGCTTGGATTTTCATAATTGAAATTTTCAATTAATTTAGTTTTATACGTTTTAGATTGATTGGCAATCCAATATTCCATCTTTGTATCACCAATAATAAGTATGGTGTAAGAATCAAATTCAAGTTGCAGGTTTTGTAATTGTTGAGCAACAATGGTTGCCACATCCATTATTTCTTCACTTTTATGCATTGCTAAAGAACGGCTTCTTACTCTTTCCAATGCTACTTCTATTTGCGCTTCTCGTGTTTGTGCTTCTGCTTTTTCAATATCTAAATAACGACGATAGGCTAATTCAAACACTTTCAAAAACCGTTTGAACAAATCGGTTTCTTCTTTTGTGAGCGGATAATAAGTGGAGGTGCCGAGTGCCACTGGCCCGAGGGAATACCAGTAGTAATTGAGTGAATGAGCTTTGAGTATATACTTATCTGCAAACTGGTTAGTTGTTTTTTGATAGGCGTACCAATCCTGCATTTTTTTTCCTTTCAGTTGCTCCAGTACTTCTTCGTTTGGCCCCTTTATCATTTTTTTAGCAAAGCCTAAATGTAACTTGTGGTTTTTGAAATCTACATCGGTGATGAATGTTCTATCATGCTTTGCATAATATTCATAATTGATGTAAGTGCCACGGCTCTCGTAAAAAATAGCTGTCTGCACATTCCGTATTTCTTTTACACCGAGTTTTGCTAATTGTTGTGAAATGGTTTTGCAGATGCTGAGCATATCATCTGCTTTTTGCATACCCATTGCTACCGCTCTTACTCTTTCCAGCGAGGCTTCTATTTCTAACTCCCGGGATTTGTTTTCCAGTTCAATGGTGCGGCGTTGTACCGCTTCTTTCAACTGAATGTTTTCTGCTTTTATTTTTTGGGTAGCTATTTGTTCACCTTCATCAGCCCTGATATCAGGAAATGAAGCATGTTGCAAAACAACTTTCCACGAACCACCTTTTTGCTCCACCATCGAAGTCATTCTCACATGCCCATAAAGCATCCACTCTTTTTGGGCTAAAACATACAAATCAAATTGTTCATAAATAAGTACAGAAGTTCCGGTAACTTTTAATGCAATTTTTCTTTTTCGCATCTCGGCTTTGCCGCTCATCTGGTGGGCTGTAGCCTTGTAGAATTTTTCAGCAGCTTTTTTATTGGTAAATATTTCTCCTTTGGCTGTACCAAAAATAGTGATGGCACCATCAAAATAAGAAGTAAAGGTTTTTATATCTCCTTTGAGATAGGCATCCCAATAACTATGGTATAGTTTCAGGATTTCTGCTTTCAGTTGTTTGGTTAGTTTCATTTTATACTCATTTATATGTGCCGAGCCTGCGGCTCTCTGCATTTTATTATTGGTTTTTCTGCAACGGGATGAATCCCGTTGTTGCAATATCGCATCGAGGCTACGCCTCTGTGTTGTTATAGTTCCATGCCACTGACTGTACCAAAGGCATCCCTTCGGGAAAGTCCGTGGTTACATAGCATATCCGTGGCTACGCCACTGGCTTATCATAGCACTTAGTTTTCTTTCATACTCCAAAGCCGTAGGCTCGACTCCATTTTTGTAACACCGGAATTCATTCCGGTGCAAATCCCAGCCGATGTGAATCAAGTGCCGTAGGCACGGCTCATATCGGTAATAAAATCACAAACTCACTTCCCTCACCCTCCTTCGTCTCCACCTTCAACTCCCCACCATGGGCTTTTACAATATCATAGCATACTGATATACCCAGTCTGATGATACTAGTTCTTTTTTTCCTTAAATATCCTGTGTTTGATGTTGCCTTCATTATCGGTGATTAGCTGGTTTAAAAGGCCGGGGATGAAAATTGAATTTACTCAATTTTATTTTCTCCTAACAGAATAAGAATGAGGTAATAAGAGGGGGTAAAAGGTTTAGCATTCCTTTTCCAGCACCGACACAATTTTTGCATAAAATTCTCTGGCCCGTTCCGGTGTGCTACCGATACAAACAACACCGAGTTTGCCGTATTGGGATAAGGCACCGATAAGGTGAAACATGACACCTTCCTGCGAAGTGCCATCATAGTGCAAATCATTTACCATGGCAATATCTATCAGGTCATGCGGACTAAGGCCACGGTATTTATCATTTTTTAAATTATCGGAGCAGAAGTAATAACGTACTAAGTGACCTTTGGAAGTATAGTAGGTTCCTTCTTCTGCATTATAAATTCCATCGGTTAAAAATTGCAGCATCAGAAATGGATGTGTGGTGCCTCCTTTGCGAAGATTTATTTCAATGGGATAATGTTTCCAATTTTCGTTTTCTTTTACCGAAATAAAATCAACGGCGAACCTTCCAAGCACTCCTTTCTTTTTCAATGCTTCCGCCACTTTTCTTCCCATTAAACCGAGCTCTACCGCATAATCAGCAGCCGCAGGAAATTGTGCACCAATATACACTTGTCCGCTTTCGCCACCCAGTTCCTGGTCGTGGGTAGAAATAATTTCAATATTTCCTGTTGGTGTTATCCGGCATTGCACAGAAGGGGATTCCTTTATTTCACCTTCCAGAAATTCTTCTACAATGCCACCCATTACTTCATACTTATGTAAAAACATTTCGTAAGAAAGGTCTTCGGCCACCAGCTTTAACCGCTGCTGCAGGTTCTCTTTTATCCATGTTTTTAAATCCGGGGCTGCTTCTGCACCGGCATAAGAAAAAACAGCATTCCCATCACCAGAGAAACCATCGTTCACCTTTACCACACCTTTTCGCAAAGCAGGATTCTGCTGTTTCATTTTTGTCAGCCCTTCTATAATATCTTCTACAGTATTCAGGTTCTCAAAACCGGGTGGCACTGATAAATCACATTCTCTAAAAATTTTGCGTCCGTGGCTTTTGCTTCCTAATTCGTATAAATCAGGGTCGCAACCATAAATGGGAAGTTGTAATTGTACAGCCAGCGACCGTTCCTGTTCTGTTACAATAAAACAAGACATGTGCGCCTCATGGTCGGCAGGAATAAAATCTTTTATCCGTTGAATAAGTCTTGGCCTTTCCAGAATTTTTTCAATCAATGGTTTGTGCGATGAATCATGGCAACTGAGCAATGTTAATCGCCGCTGTGCATGATAACCAGTGATACCGGGCAGCATGTGCAGGTAATAATCAACTATAACCGGGTCTATTGTTTCGCTGGTTACATAAATAACATTGGTGCGGGGCATCCGGAGCAGCATCAGCATACAAAGCAGCCTTTCTTCATAATGATTAACGCCGCTTATCTTGGATAATATTTCCGGGTCCATCGTTAGCGATGGAATAATGATAACCGTTCTTGGTGCCAGCTTATCGGGAAACACATGTTCAAACTGCTGCGGAAAACGTTTCTGTATTTTTTTGAATTGTATGGCTTCTGCTACAGAATCACGGGCAGGAAGAGTGCCATTACTCATTATTGCAGGATTAGTTTTTTTAGCCCCAGCCATGACAGAAAAATTTTGATTCGAATTTAAAAATTATGCCTCCTGCCCCGTCCACAAAGCCCCGCCGATACTATCTCTTGCTGCCCCGGTAACGGAAGATAACACATTATACTCCTGCCGCCACCGCAGCACCCCGATAAAAGCCATTACTAATGCTTCTTTAAAATTAACCAGTTTTTTATCAGGCACTATTACTTCGATGTTAAGTTCTTTCAGGCTATCGTTTAATCGTTGGATTAAAAAAGTATTGAAGCCGCCGCCGCCGGTAGCGAGAAGTTTGAGGTTTGAGGTTTGAGGTTTGAGGTTTCCTAAAGTGCTAATTGATTCACTGATTTGCAGAACAATATGTTCAACATAAGTTCTGAGGGCATCTTTTATTTCAAGGCCGGCTTCTTTTATAATAGGATAAACTATATCAGTGCCAAAATCATTGGCAAGAGATTTGGGATAAGGTTGTTTGTAATATTCTAAAGCATTCAATTTTTCAAGCAATACATTATTTACAATTCCGCTGGAAGCTATTTGTCCGCCATCATCATATTCTTTTCCCAATTCATTTACCAGCATATTCAATACCCTGTTGGCTGCGCAAATATCAAAAGCTGTAAACCCTGAGCCTGGCGAAGGGTTTTCTTTAGCAGAAATATTAGCAATGCCGCCAAGATTTAAGAAGAAATCAAAATCCCCCAACAATAATTTTTCACCAATAGGAACAATGGGTGCCCCTTGCCCGCCAAATGCCACATCCATTGCCCGCAAATCTGTTACTACCGGCAATTGCGTTACGGCTGCAATGGCTGCACCATCTCCCAACTGCGCTGTCATTTTTTTATCGGGAATATGAAAAGTAGTATGTCCATGCGATGCAATGAC
>JAYVKT010000162.1:0-2641 GCA_043768195.1 Chitinophagaceae bacterium
ATAAAGCGGTTTGCCCAGCATGTTGCATATCATTACTATCGCAAAGCATATAGCCAATTGCAGCGTCAGACCATGTTGTTGTCAAAGTCGAGCTTGAAGGCGAAACCGAATTTTATAGAGCTATTACACCTTTTTTATTAGCCTTAGGTCTATCAATCCATTTGGTCAGGAATAATTCGTTTGGCAAATTATAAAAGCTTTTTTCACCAGTAGGGATTGACTTTTTATCTAAGACTTCTGTATCTATTTTCGATATTGCAATTCTCTTAGCTGCATTCTGATTTGTTCTCCATATTAAAAAGCCGATAGGAAAATTTCCCTTTAATCCATCAAATGCTTTACTATGAACTGCAAAACCTCCTAAGTATTCCGCACTCCATACTTGCCTAAATTTTTCAAAATTGGGAGCATTTACATACTTTAGTTTACTAAACATTGCAATAGTTGCAGTAGGAATCTCTTGTGCAACTCTAGCAACAAATTGGGTAAATAGTTCATTGCTTGCTTTCCCATATTGATTCATTGCTTTTGCAGCAAATTTGGTTTTAGCGACACTTGATTTATTCCCTTCCCCAATTCCAGCACCACTTTCCGCATAGGGCGGATTAATCAACACCAAAATCTTTTTCTCTTCTGCAATTGCTTTTCGTAAACTCTCAGGAATTTTATTAGTTAGCGAATAATCTATTTTTCCATCATCAGTTATATCATCATTCAAATAATCATATTGAAAACGTTGTGCCGCCACACAGGTTTTAGTGGCTTTCATTACATCCACATCTGCCTGGTCTAATGTGCTCATGTAAATGTTGCGGGGGTTGCTGTGTTTTACTTCTAAATTGCCAACACCGCAGCACATATCCCAAACGATGTATTCTTTCTGCCAGTTTTTCCCCAGCATTTCTGTTAGTTTATCATAAGCTTTATCCACCACGGCTAATGGTGTGTAATAAGCTCCTTTAAAACTTCTTTCATCTAATGGTATTAAATTATCTCTTCTTTCCAGTAAATAATTCCGGTATTCTGCCTCTGGTGGTTTGTGGTAGATGGCCCAGAACTGGCGATAGCCTTCTTTATTACCCAGCTCATAATTTTTTCCACCTAAACTAAATACTGGTGCATTGTTTTTATGCAGCAGTTGTGCGGTTAAGTTGTCATGTGTGGCAGTTGTGCCATCATGCATTATGTCGGCAAAAAATAAGAGTGCATAATCTTCTTCGGCCACTCCTTTTATTTCCCGGCCAATCATTGCCACCCATTTATCAAAAACCTGTTTCAGGTTGTCCGGGGTAATTTGTGTACGTATAATATCGCCATCTTTAATGGCATTTTTTATGGTGTTGATAAATTCATCTTCATGTGTTTCAATTCTGAAAGAAACAAAGTGTGTGCCTATGTGTGCGGAAATAGCATCTAATGCTTCTTGTGTATAGCTACTGGCAGACTTGCCCCACTTAATTGTTTTTTTAGCGAGGAAGGGAATCACATCCGCACTTTTCATAATGGCGGCTTTCTTTGTATCAATCACACATAAAAACGGAGGTACTTCATCGCCTTTGTTTAATGCCTGTTGTACATAGTGCATCAACTGTGTGAACATGGCGTAAGTAGAATGGCTACCGGTATCTTTTGCTTCAAACCATATTTCTTTAGTTTGAATGTCGATGAGATTTTTTTGATATTCTTTTAAACCAAGTGCTTTAATATAGGCATCCTTCACATCTTCTTCGCTGCTGGCTTTTTGTAATTTTTCGTAAAGGCCCATGTAACTAAGGTTACTGCGTTGGGACTTTCCTTCGATAGATAATAAATGGAGAAAAAAAAGGGTGGCCCTCCATTTGAAATCTACCTTAGGTAGGTACCTCGGAGCACCCAGAAAGAATAGAAAACAGCAAGAAGACACACCCTTGCGGGTGCATCGCTTGAACTGTTTCACTCTTTCTAAATAAAATTTCCGAGGTTTTACCTAAGAAGAAACGTCAGCAACGCAATGCGTTATTGATAATATGTTATGTCGGCAACAAATCTAAAGCAAAAGAAGGAGGAAATAAATTGGTATTTATGGAGTAGAAAAACAGCCAGTGATACCGAGTATAGTACTACTAAGAAAACATAACCGGCACCATCTTTCCTACTGGTTTAAATTGCTGCCTGCACAAAGCCAACTATCCAAAAAACAGGATAATCTGAAAAATTGACTAAAACATTTTTTGTTTTTCTTCCACAATAAGATAAAAAACCATCATAAGCTATAATGCTTTACTACAAAGACTTTTAGCCGATTTTGTTTAAAATCTAATTTATTGCCATCCTTGTAAATCCCAAATGATATTTGAAAT
Source organism: Chitinophagaceae bacterium (assembly GCA_043768195.1). GTDB lineage: Bacteria > Bacteroidota > Bacteroidia > Chitinophagales > Chitinophagaceae > JJ008. The sequence goes on from JAYVKT010000162.1 coordinate 2,340, forward strand.
TTACAAGGTAAGCTGTATCTTTAGAAAATGATAAAAAGAGCCTTACAGCCGGATATAGAAAAATTTATGAAAGCCTTCCCGGCTATCGTAGTACTAGGCCCCAGGCAGGTAGGCAAAACCACCCTGGCAAAACTTATCGGCAAAAACAGTAAGAAAAAAACTGTTTATATTGACCTGGAAAAACACAGCGACTTTAACAAACTAAACCGGGATGCAGAAGAATTTCTGCTGAGCTACATCAACGAATGTGTGCTGATAGATGAAGTACAGCGGATGCCAAAACTGTTTCCGCTGCTGCGGGC
>JAYVKT010000163.1:0-6191 GCA_043768195.1 Chitinophagaceae bacterium
CCTGCAACCGGTAAAGCCTGACCCGATAGCTATCGGGTTGGAAAAAGTGTTTTGGGATAAGTTCCGATTGGAGTTTAATTATAATTCCAATCACATGGAAGGGAATACCCTTACTTATGGACATACACAGATACTTTTAAAATCAGGTGACGTTGTTGGCAAATACAATATCAGAGAGTTGCAGGAAATGAAAGCCCATGATTTAGCATTAAAAATTATCAGAGAATCTGCCGAAAATGCTGAGTTCACACTTTCTCAAAAATTTATCAGAGAAATAAATGAGATAATTTTAGTTGAGCCATACTATAACGATGCTATAACACAGGACGGCAGACCTACACAAAAGCTAATAGTCCCCGGTGAATATAAAAAAACACCCAATTCTGTTCGGCTTGCAAATGGCGAGATGTTTAATTATCCTTCGCCGGAAGAAACCCCGGCATTAATGGGAGACTTAATAGACTGGTATGAAAAAGAAACAATAGCCAAAGAATTACACCCTGTTCAGATAGCGGCTTTGTTTCACTACAAAATAGTTCGGATTCATCCGTTTGATGACAGCAATGGAAGAACTTCAAGGCTTTTGATGAATTATATTCTTCTGAAAAATGGCTATGCTCCTTTGGTTATAAACAGTTCAGATAAAAAAAATTATCTGATAGCATTAAATGAAGCAGATGCGGGAGATATTGAAGCATTTGTAAAATATATTATTTTACTGCAATTACATTGGCAGGAATTGTATTTGAAAGCACTTAAAGGGGGGAAAATTGAAGAAGATGATGATTTTGAAAAAGAGGTAGAATTATTAAAGAAAAAAATTACAGAAGATAAAAAAATTACGCAAAAAATTACTGTTGAAGCAGTTGATAATCTATTTCATACTTCTCTAAAAGATTTATTCATTAGACTATGGGTCAAACTATCTTCCCTTGACTCCCTTTTTTATTCAAAAGCCATTCATTTTGGGATAAATAAAGGCTTTCGAGCAATTATCAAAACTGAACAAATAGAAAAGGTATTTGAAGAGAATAAGTTGAAGATAACAGATAGGGGGACTATGCATTTTAGATATATTCATAAAGCTTTACCAACAAAAAGTAATGGAGTTACGGATATATACTCTGATATTACGGTAAGATTTGATGATTATACATATTCCATTGAGATTGAACAGAACAAAAAGATTTTTCCCGAAAAAAGGTATGGAGAGTATCTGAGTGAAAACGAAATAAAAGAAGTCGTTTCACTTCTTTCTAATAAAACTCTTGAAACTATTAAAACAAGTACTTAGTGAAACGTACTGGATTCGAACCAGTGACCCCTACCATGTCAAGGTAGTACTCTAACCAACTGAGCTAACGTTCCGGAACATTAAAAATAGTAGTTTTCAACATTCTTTTTCTCCCCGGTGCAACTTTCCTACTTTTAAATTGTCAATTACAACAGATGCAGAAATATTTGGCTACCATAAAGTTTGACATGAGCGATGAATTTATGGATTTGGTTCCACCTCACCGTACTTATATCAACTTTCTTATCAATAAGGGTACTATTGACCATTATGCCGTTAGCATGGAAACGCAGCGATCATGGATTACACTAAATGCTGAAAGTAAAAAGGAAGTAGAAAAGATTTTGAAGAAATCCCCGCTATTCAAATTCTGGACTTTTGAAATTGATGAATTATTTGTATTAGATGGGCAGCATTACAGACTACCAGAGGTCAATCCGAATTAGCAGAGTTATTAATTGTGAATTATTAATTATTTCTTCCCCTTCCATTTTGGTTTCCGTTTGACCACTTTCTTATATATTGGACAATTTTCCGCATGTGCACCAGGTAAATAACCAGTACTCATTAAAAATTCATTTACAATTTCACCCCCGGTAAAGCGAAAGGTTATTTTAAACAGCTTCACCCATTCTTCTTTTGTTTTAGGATGATGCTTATCTAACCAGTTTTTAAATGAACCTGCTTCTTTTTGAATTATTTTAATCGCTTTTGCATTGTGAATGGCTGCTTCTATTTTTAACCGGTTGCGGATGATTCCCGCATCCAGCATAAGCTTTTCTTTCTTCTTGTCTGTGTAACGGGCTATTTTATCAATATCAAAATGATCAAAAGCTTTAAAGAAGTTGTCCTTCTTTTTCAAAATTGTTTCCCAACTCAGCCCTGCCTGGTTTATTTCTAACACCAACCTTGCAAAAAGCAGGTTGTCATCATCAATCGGGAATCCGTATTCGGTATCATGATAATCCCGATGAACGGTGTCTTTCCCTTTATTCAATACAAAATCGCAGTAAGTAGTTGCCATAAGCTAATTTAAAAGAAAAATCCTGTCTCGTTTTAAACGAGACAGGATTTTGTGGGAGTTGACGGGTTCGAACCGCCGACCCTCTGCTTGTAAGGCAGATGCTCTGAACCAGCTGAGCTAAACTCCCTTGTGAATGAAATGAAGCAGTCGGTTTTGGGAGTGCAAAGATAAGGGTGTGAGGTTTTTTGCCAAATTTTTTTTCACCCTTTTGGCGGCTCCCACAGTTCAATTTTGTTCCCTTCCGGATCCATTATCCATCCAAATTTCCCATATTCTTCATCCATTGGATCACCCACTATTTCCACCCCCTCATTTTTTAACACAGCCAGTAATGCAAACAAATCCTTTACAATAAAATTCAGCATCACCTGCTTTTCACTTGGGGCAAAATAGTCAGCATCATTTTTAAAGAACGAGAGTACATTATTTCCTGACTTTTTACTTCCATCCTCAGCAGTAAACTCCCACGCAGAATATGTTGTTCCATTGAATGAAATACCAAGATGCTTTTCATACCAGGCTGCCAACTCTTTGGGGTTATTTGCTTTTATAAACGGGCCGCCAAGCCCAATTACTCTTTCCATACAGTTAATTTAAAAGGAAGTTACAAAAACATTAGCCCCATTAAGAATGATTTAGCAATAAATATTTTTTTACATTTGTGAAGCAATGTTTAACCCGTCAAACAATATAAAGACTGACAGCCTCGAGGAGGTGGATGTGCTGACACTTACAGAAGACCCGTGCAACCTGGTTGTCTGGAATGATGAAGTGAATACTTTTGAATGGGTAATTGAAACCCTGATGGAAATTTGCGGCCACACCCATGAACAAGCTGAACAATGTGCTTACATCATCCACTTTCAGGGAAAATATGCAGTAAAGAATGGTTGTTACGATGACCTGAAACCTTTATGCGATGCCATTACTGAAAGAGCTATCAATGCTACTGTTGAACTAGTACCTGCCTGATTTTTTGTCAACTCTCTGTCATAATAAAGGCATTCTGCTTTTAATTTTTCCACATCGTTATCTTCCCCGTAAAACTACTGTTGACAGTTTACAAAAAACCAATATATTAGGATGTTATTAAAATTTACCACAAACCCAACTATTTTTTATGATGAAAAGATTTTTGCTGTTATCAACAATGCTGATAACAATATCAACCTGTGTGTTTGCCCAGGTAGAAAAAATTCAGGAAAACAGTCCGGGGATTTCCGGAAGATTACAACACGAAATTAATATGACTAAAGATCCGGCTCTTGGCTATGTGCCCAAAGACCGGCTTATCAATGCCTATTACCAGCGGCAACAACAACTTATCAATGCTGCAGGCCGTGCCCCATTATTTACCTGGACAGAGAGAGGCCCCAACACTGATGCAGTAGGGCCAAGCAATGGTAATACAAGACCCGGCAATGGTAAAACTTCCGGAAGAGTGAGAGCTATGTGGGAAGACCTTAGTGATGCAACGGGCAAAACAGTTTGGGTGGGTGGTATTGATGGTGGCTTATGGAAGACAAACGACATTACTGTATCAACGCCAACATGGACGGTTATCAATGATTACTTTGGTAATCTCGCAGTAGCAAGCATTTGCCAGGACCCTACTGATTTCAACATCATGTATTTTGGTACCGGAGAAAAAGCAATTAATGCTGATGCAGTAAGAGGTGCAGGATTATGGAGAAGTACAGATAACGGTGTTAACTGGGCATTGATGCCAGGCACAGAAAATCTATGGAATGTAAGTAAAGTGCTTTGTGATGCAAGTGGTAACCTTTATGTTGGGTGCAATTCTATTTCAAATACCCAGGGCATACAACGATACACCAAGTCAACCGGCACCTGGACTAACATAACACCTGCTGGTCTTGATCCAAGAGTTCCCGATATGGTGTTAAGCAGCACCGGAAGATTGCATATTAGCTGTGGATATTACAACACAGCAGCGGCAAGTTCAGGCTACCGCTACACAGACAATCCGGCAACTGTTATTTCTTCTTCGTGGACAAGCCCTGCTACTACATTCCCAACTCAATATAATGTAGCGTTAGCGGTTAATGGAAATACTTTATATGCACTACCATCAAACTCTGCATGGGGTGTTCCCACTATTTATAAATCAACAAACGGCGGTGCTAACTGGTCGGCTACAGGAGCCACTCCTGCTTTCACCAGCGGACAGGCATGGTATTGCATGGCCGTAGCAGTAGATCCCAATAATGTAAACAATGTAATTGTAGGCAGCCTTGATTGTTACAAAACCACCAACGGCGGCACATCCTGGACAAAAATTTCAGAATGGGTAGGCACAACCGGACAGTATGTTCATGCCGACCAGCAAATAATTACCTGGCGCAGTAATAACCAGGTATTGTTTGGTTGTGATGGTGGTGTACATTATTCTGCCAATGGTGGCACAACTATCGTTGATAAAAACACTGGGTTAAGAATCAAACAATTTTATGCAGTAGCTAACCACCCTACTTCAATTAATTATTTTCTGGCTGGTGCACAGGATAACGGTGTTCACCAGATGAACAACGCTGGTATAGGAGCTTCTGTAGAAGTAACCGGCGGCGATGGTGCATTTGTACATATTGACCAGAACGAAGGGCAATACCAGTGGGGGTCTTATGTATATAATCAATACAGAAGAAGTACAAACAGCGGCTCTTCCTGGTCGTCAGTAAATTATTCCAGCTCTGCCGGCAGATTTATTAACCCGACAGATTATGATGATGTAAACAACATCATGTACTGCAGCGGTGCACAAAATGCTTTTGTAAGATGGAGCAATCCACAAACAGGCAGCACCTTTACATCAGTAAGTATGACTGGCTTAAACACCGGAACAGTTTCTGCTGTAAAAGTTTCACCTTACACTAATCATACAGTTTTCTTTGCCGGTGGCCGCAGTACTGTTGTGCCAACTCTCATCAGAGCAACGAATGCAAATACCACTCCCACCTTTACTAATATCATTGGAAGTGGAATGCAAATTACCAGTGCTAATATTGCCTGTGTTGAGTTAGGTTCAACTGATAATAATATTATCGTGGCTTTTTCAAACTATGGTGTAAACAACCTTTGGGTAACATCTGATGGCGGAACTACCTGGACAGCTATTGATGGCAACTTGCCTGATATGCCAGTAAGATGGGCTATGTTTTATCCGGGTGATAATACCAGAGCAATCATTGCAACTGAGACAGGTATCTGGCAAACAGAACTCATCAACGGTGCTTCCACCATCTGGGATCCTGAAACTGGTTTTCCCAATGTAAGAACAGATATGCTTCAATACCGCAGCAGCGATGGTTTGCTTTCTGCTGCTACACATGGAAGAGGTTTATTTACTACCATAATAGGCGCAGCACCAAGTTGCGGCACTGTAAGCGGTTTATCGTCATCTGCAATTACTACTAGCAGTGCGACAATAAGCTGGGCTGCACTAAGCGGTGCCAATAATTATGATGTAGATTATAAACTAGCTTCTTCGGGGACATGGGTAAATGCGACAACTGCAACTACATCGCTTTCAGTTAACCTGAGTGGGCTTACTCAAACCTCTCTGTACGATTGGAGAGTAAGAGCAAATTGTACGGGAGCAACTGGTGCTTATGCTCAGGCACAATTTACAACTGCTTCGCCGGCTACTTGTGGCACAGTAGCAGGTTTGGCGTCTTCAGCAATAACAACAACAACTGCAACAGTTAGCTGGTCGGCTTTAAGCGGAGCCAATAACTATGATGTGGATTACAAATTAGCATCATCAGGAACATGGACGAATGCAGCAACAGCTACCACTTCTCTTTCTGTTAACTTAAGTGGTCTTACTGCAAGTTCATTATACGACTGGAGAGT
>JAYVKT010000164.1:0-4874 GCA_043768195.1 Chitinophagaceae bacterium
CCAGGTCTTCTAATGTTATCAATCCGCCCTGTTCCTTACATCCTCTTACAAATTCTTTGGCGATATCTCCTTTGTAAAAACGATCATTGCCCGCCATGATAGCTTCTTTACGGCTTTTCTTTTTTTTCAGCATCTCTCTTTCAGCTTCCACCATCTTAGTCAGCGTTGCCAGCAAATCTTTTTGTACAAAAATTTCCCCGGCTTCCGGTGCTTCTCTTTTTTCGCCGGTATGCGGTAAAAAAACTTTTGCACTGTAAGGCCATTCTTTAATTCTTGCTTTACCTCTTTCCATTGAGTTAGCCGTTTGTGCATCTATCGGGTAACCAGCAGCCAATTGCATAGCAGGAGCCAGCACTTGTTCCAGGCTCATGGTTCCATATTGTGCCAGCATGTGGCAAAGACCACCAACTGTTCCGGGTGTAGTAGCAGCTAAGGGGCCATACTCAGGAGGAAAAGAAAAGCCTTTGGCTTTAAAGAAGTCCACTGTTGCACCGGTTGGTGCCACCCCCAATGCATTAATAGCAATTACTTTTTTTGTTTTTGGATTATAGATCAATGCCTGAGTTTCTCCACCCCAGCTCAGCACATCCCACATGGTGCAGGTGGCGGCGAGCATAGCACAAGCCGCATCTACAGCATTACCCCCTTTTTGAAAAATGATAGCCCCTGCTGTTGCTGCCAGCGGTTTACCGGTAATAGCCATCCAGTTTTTTCCGTGTAGCGGTGGCTTTTGTGTTTGTGCATTCGAAATGATACTAATTACAAATGTGGTAAGCAGGAAAGTAAAACGTTTCATGTGCTGATGTTTGTTCCTTAAAGATAAGAAGGAGAAAGAGTAATCAGGCTCAGTTGTTTAATCAATTGATCACCGGTAACTCTACATGAAACGTAGTTCCTCTGCCCTGCTCAGTTTCAAACCATATTTTGCCTTTGGCTTGTTCCACAATTCCTTTGCACATGGCCAGCCCCAAACCAGTGCCTGATGATTTGGTAGTAAAGTTGGGGATGAAAATCCGTTCCTGCATTTCGGGGGCAATGCCTTCGCCATTATCTTTTATACTTATCCGGAGAATGTCTTCGTTTCTTAATTCATTTACTTCTATTTTACAAATACCATTACCCTGACATGCCTCTACAGCATTCGCAAACAGATTAGTGAACAAGCGGTTCATCTGCGTTTTATCTGCATCCACCATCACCCGGTCATTAACAGGCCGCCAGTCAAAATGAACATTATCATCTGCCGTATATAATTCTTTTAATGAACCCAGCACATCGTGCAGGTCAAAAGAGGTGATATTTGCTGTACCTATATTGGCAAACTGGGAGAAGTCTGCTGCAATTTTTGACAGGTGATCAATTTGCTCTACTAATGTATTTGCCACTGTGCTGGACAATTCTTTTACATTTGGCTGATTATTATTAATAGCTTTCTGTAAATATTGGATGCTAAGTTTCATTGGTGTCAATGGATTTTTAATTTCATGTGCCACCTGTCTTGCCATTTCCCGCCAGGCTCCTTCTCTTTCGTTTTTTGCTAAAGCAGTGGCACTTTCACCCAGTTTGTCCACCATTTTATTATACTCCTGAACCAGTTCACCAATTTCATCATTTCGGTTCCAGGTTATTTGTTCATTCATTTTTCCCAGATTCACTTCCCGCATTTTATCGCTGATGATGGAGAAGGAATTGGTAATACGGTTGGTAATAAACAAAGCAATTAACCCTGCAATTAAAAATATAAAGGCATTCAGGTTGATAATCGTAACAAGAAAGTTAGAAATCTCTTGCCGCAACTCCGGTTTAGAAGTAAAATATGGGATGTTGATGTAGGCATATACTTTTCCATCATCATCCCTGACTGGCGAATAAATGCTGAGATAAGAGAAGTTACCAATTCTTTCTTCCTGTGAATGTTGCACCTGCCGCAGCCGGTTCAAATGATAGAAAGCAGTTGGTTCCATTTTTTTACTCAATACTCCCTTTGTATAAACATTAGCTTCAGATGAAACCTGCAGATCCCCCAGCAGGTCATATACATTTACATCCACGCCGTGTATATCGGAAACTTCATCCACCAGTTTTTGCAGCCCCTGGTTTGAAACTGAATCATAAATTTTTACTACATCATCAAACGTATTCTGATCAGCCATTTTCTTTTCCATTTCATTCACCATAATCTTCATCGTCCGGCTCAGTTTTTCATTATTGCTCTGTTTATTTCTGCTGATAAAAAAAGAAATGGTGGCAGCACCAATAACAAGGAAAGAAAAAATGCTGATAAAAATAATGGTGCCATGCACCTGCGACCGTATATTCAACTGGAACAACTTTAGCAACCCGGTCTGGTTATACCCCGTTTTCAGAATAAAGGAAATCATTTGTACAAAAACCACCAGAAAAAGAAAAGAACAGAAAATATAAGAGAACAGGGTAATTGTTTCAATGGTTGCCTGTTTCTTTCTTGCAATAACTACCACTTTTTCATTGCCGGCATTATACCAAAGCTCATCATAATCACCATTTTTCCGTGGCTGAAATTCTTCTTTCGGCACCTCATTACCAGTTAGCCATATCGGAAATGGATAATTACCAGGTGGTGAAATGAGCCTGAGACTGTCAAATACTGCGTTGGAGTAGATAGGTGAGTTTTCGGGGTCAGTTGCTTTGAACTGGCGAAATAGTTCCGGAAACAAAGCATCACGGCTATAGTTTTTTAAATTAGATACAATAAAAAAAGAGCCCAGTTTTCTATTAGCCGTATCTGTAACATCCCGTCTTGTTATGTAATTAAATTTATCAAAAGACGTTTCGTAATAAAACAATCCTTCCGTTTCTGTCACTTTTGACTGGACGGTAAGGATAGTGTTCAATGATTCGTATGACAATGGATCTTCGTTGAATAACGGTTTGTTGGCCGAGTCATACACATACAGCCGGGTATCATATTTATTAAGAAAACCGCTGTAACTATCTGTTATGATGCTATCCCTAAGTTTATTGTTTTTTTCTTCTTCGGCAAAGCGATAAAAATTTTCGCTTAAAAAATCATTATCAAGATAGCGGATTGCAATACTCATCAACCGTTCGCCGGCAGGGTCGGTTTGCATAGCTAATTTTTCTGCAATCAATTTTCTTTTCTCCCACTCCACTTTGCTGTTTTGCGAAAACATGATAGCGGTAATGGAAACAGAAAAAATAAATATCCAGGAAAGAATACCGGCGATATTGATACGGATCCTGTTAAATATTACTCCTTTTCGGTTGACCAGCCATGTGTAAGCAAGCAACCATAACAAAACAGGCAAATAGAATAACACTTCAGGGTTGCCAGAACGGGTAGTGAGATACACTAACCCTGCAAAGCCAATAGCAAAGAAGATGAGATAGTTTCTACCGGCAAATAAAGGGAAAACGAGCCGGAATAATAATTGTGAAAAATAGTAATACGACAATGAAAGGCAAGTCAGTGCAAAGAATCCGGCAACTGTATAGCGGTTAAGGCTGAAAAAATTGGTAACGTCAAATGATATTTTTGAATCGGCTACCAGGCTGCGGATAACCGTTGCTAAACTAAAAGTTGAAAATATCAGCAGGCATAATGAAAAAATACCTGCAACCCATCTAAGCCGGTTTGAAAATTTTTCTGCCGGGTTCTCAACATAACGCAGTTTAGACCAGGCAAATAAAACTACCCAGCAAAACAGAACCGAATTAATCAATAAATCCCCCAACGATCGCTGAACAGGGTTAGAACCATAAATTAATGGACTGAATAATTCAAACTGCCGGAGGTTTAAAATAGAAGGAAAGTAATAAGTGGCGATACGGAGCATTAATAATACTGCAGTAAGCAGCCCTATTGCCCTCCATGTCCTGCTCTTTTTCGCAACAGACTCTGCAAGCAGGTGAATAAAAAGAAAAAGCAGCAACACCCCGCTAAATCGCAATAGAATAGTTCTTCTGTCATTATACGCAACAGCCACGGCTGTTTTCTTATCTAAATAAAAAAGTGCTTTCCCTGATACTGCTTTTACCGGAAAGTCAGTAACCGTTTCGCTTATCCTTACTCTTTTATCGGCCGAGCTGCTATAGAAAAAAACCTCAGGAAGATAATCAGTGGTGATAAAAAATTCAGACCGGACCGGCACCATCGCCAATGCGAAAATCTTACCGCTTCTGCTACTGTCGGCTATTGTTTTTCGGATAACATAGTACCATCCGTTTAATTCCCTGGAAAAATACTCCCCATCAGCAGCAGCCACTAATTTAGCAGGCGGCACCACCAGCTGGTCGTTCCAGAAACGCATCGTGGCGTTACTATATTCATCGGCAGAATAAATAAATATGCCATATTTCTTTGTAGTGAGGTAATTGAAATCCCGCAATGTTTCGCCTTGCGCAAGCAATTGGTTAATCAAAGAGGTGTCTTTACAAAAAACGGCAAAATCATCATGCTGTTTTTTAATATAGCTCTCCGCCAGTTTTGCTTCCTGTGCAACAGATGAACGGTTCTTGTACAGCTTGTTAAAAAGAAAGGAAAAAGAAAAAAACAGTGCTGCTAACAACAGCAGACTATACTTGCTTAGCAATATATTTTTAGCTGATGTTTTCACTACTGTGGCCGCTGTTGTTTGATGAGGTTCCAAATGGTATCCATTTCTTCCAGCGTCATATCGCTAAGATTTTTTCCGCTTTGCAAGGCTTGTTTTTCCATTTGAGTAAACCGGTGGATAAATTTTTTATTTGTCTTTTCTAATGCATTTTCGGCATCCACCTGCAAAAACCGTGCATAATTAATTAAGGAGAACACAACATCGCCAAACTCCTCCTCTACTTCAGCCTGAAGTTTCTCTTTATACTGACTGTCACCC
>JAYVKT010000165.1:0-2278 GCA_043768195.1 Chitinophagaceae bacterium
TGCTTTATTATACACTAAAAGTTTTTTTAGAGGCATACGATGACTTACAAATCATTCTTGTACTACCTCTCGAATATACCGACATGGGGCAGGAAATTATTGATGCTTATTTTGATAAAGACAGGATAAAAATTACGGCCGGTGGTGATACCCGGTTTCAATCAGTAAAAAATGGGTTGGCGTTGGTAGAAGGAGAGGCCATTATTTTTGTGCATGATGGTGTCCGCTGTTTGCTATCAAAAGAATTAATTCATCGTTGCTATACGCAGGCAGTAGAAACAGGAACTGCAATACCCGCAATCATTTCAAAAGATAGTATCCGGCTGCTAACTGAAAACGGCAACGAAGCGTATGATAGAAATAAGGTGATGTTGATACAAACACCTCAAACTTTTCATAGTAAAATATTATTACCAGCTTTCCAGATTGATTATAAAGACAAGTTTACTGATGAGGCCACAGTTGTAGAAGCTTATGGCATGAAGGTATCGCTGGTGGAAGGAGAGGAGAATAATATTAAGATAACAAGACCGGTGGATTTGCTGATTGCCGGGAGTATAGTCGGGAGTCGTTAATCAGGAGTTTTGAACCAGTTGCTGAGTATATTTAACGCCTGAGTCTGACTAAAGACTTCTGACTCTGAACTCCACGACTCACTTCTTCAACCATTTTAAATAAAAAGGGAGCTTGTTGATTTTGATAGCCGGATATATTTCATGTGCTGCTCCAAAACTGCTGTAGAATAATGCAAGATTAGGAATGTCGGATCCTTCAAAGTCAAGTAGCAATTTTTTCCCCGCATTATCTTTTATAAACCCATCAATCAAAGCATGAGATGCGCCGGTATTTTTGCTGTCAGGATGATTGCCTACAAGAATATAGTAAACCCTGTTTTGAGAAAAAAAGAAAACACAGGAGGCCAGCAGTTTGTTTTCATTGGAAAAAACTCCATAGGTTGTTGCCATTTGCCGGGCATGGAGGTACTTGTATAACTTTCTGAATTGTTCAATATTCTCACTTTCTTCATTACCCTGGCTTTTTATTTGCTGCACAGCCAGCTCAATTACTTTCTCCACGTTAAAACCCTTTTGTAAAGAGCAGCCAAGCTGAAAGGCTTTCTTAATATTTCTCTGAATGTTCTCCCGGTAAGCTTTGTATAGCTCATCATAGGGTTTGTTCAGATCAAGGACATAGTTGCTTCTGTGAATAGAAAAGCCAGTGGGGAAACCGGAAATATTTCCACTATTCAGATTTATTTCAATTAACCTGAATGAGGCAGGTATGGATTGGGCAAACAACCCAATTTGTTCTTCCGTAATATTTTTTCCAAAGACACCAAGCTGTGCCGTAAGAAAAGGCTGATAAAGATAGCAGATGCCATATTTTTTATTCCAGGTCAGTGGCATTACTGCTTCGTAATCATTCTCCGAATGGAGTCCTTTGGACATCACCAAAGCATCCCAATGCTTTGCCATATGATCCAGATAAAATGAATAAGCATAAATCAAACCATTAGTTGCAGTGTCAATGCAGGCATCCCATTTGGTTTTATCAATCTGACTGTGGGGGAGGTATTGTATGTTCGGCAAGCCGTTCATCAGAAATTAAAATTGCGATCAACTTTGCGGAAGCTGAAATTGGAAATATCAATTGAAAAAGAAATTTTCTTCCAGAACCGTTCCTTTTTCGCAATCGTTGACTGTATGTAATCCCTGTAAACACTGCTGTAGATTAGTGGTATATAAATATTTACTGTTTCTTTTAATATGGGTACATGCAGGCCCATATCAAAAAGAAAACGATCGGTGGTAGCTTTCTGTTTCCATGACTCTGCATAAGTGCCAATATCAAAAAAGAATTTTAATGGAATTTTTACGGGCAATACACTTAAAGGATTAATAGAAGAGGGAATTGTAGTACTAAAATTTGCAGCAATAAGCCAATCATCTGTTTTAGCTACTTTGTCAGCCAGTAAATCAGTTCTTACTTTAAACCCGCCGTCCCGCACCATTATTTGCTGACTCAAAAAACCATCAAATCTATTGCGGCCTGCAAAATAATCACTGTAAGTATAATCTTCATAGCCATTTGCCCCCGTCATATTGAGATGATAACGGTCAGTGGCAAATTGTTTGTTGATTGTTTTATTGCCTGTGTAAAAGAACTTACCAGCGAATAACCGCACATCCAGGCCCCCTTCTTTTACATAATTGAAAAAATATTTACCAGTGAAAGCAGTACGAATAAAATGCTTGCCCTGCTCAACCTTTAGTTCACC
>JAYVKT010000166.1:0-13266 GCA_043768195.1 Chitinophagaceae bacterium
AGAAGGGATACGGTAATTGGTTACTACAAGGAAGGCATTCAAAAAGTCTGGAACAAAGCCCAATCAAATGCCTTCTACCGTGGCGTTCCATTTATCTGGTGCAGTAATAATCTTACCACATCATTTGCTATTCAATGTTATTGGTACAGAGAATTAACTGGCGATAAAACTTTTGCTGAATTAGAACAAGCCAACTTCGATTGGCTCTTTGGTTGCAATCCTTGGGGCACAAGTATGGTGTATGGCTTGCCATCATGGGGCGATACACCGGTTGATCCTCATTCTGCATTTACTCATATAAAAAATTACCCGATTGATGGCGGTTTGGTAGATGGTCCGGTGTATGGTAGTATTTATAATAATCTTATCGGCATCAAACTATATGAACCGGATGAATATGCAGCTTTTCAAAGTGGTTTAGCGGTGTATCATGATGACTATGGCGATTACAGCACCAATGAACCCACCATGGATGGAACAGCATCATTAATTTATTTGCTGGCTGCGAAGGAGGCAGAGGCTAAACCAAAAAAGAAATAGCCTCCGATACAGGAGGCCTCACTTACAGTTATGGCGCTATTATTCGTGGCGACAGTACACAAAAAAATATAGCATTGGTTTTTACCGGTGATGAGTTTGCAGATGGTGGTGACTTTATTGCTAAAACATTAGATAAACAAAAAGTAAAGGCCTCTTTCTTTTTTACCGGCCGGTTTTATAGAAATAATTTGTTTGCACCAACTATACGGCGGCTTAAAAAAGATCGTCATTATCTCGGCCCGCATTCTGATCAGCATCTTCTTTATTGCGATTGGAAGAAGAGAGATAGCTTACTTGTTACACAAACAACATTCACTTTTGATCTTGGTGATAACTATACTGCAATGGCGACCTATAATATTACTGGTAGAAAAGCTGCCTATTTTTTACCTCCATATGAATGGTACAACGACACCATTGCTGCCTGGACTCAAAAATTTGGTTTGCAACTTATCAACTTTACTCCCGGTACCCGCAGCAATGCTGATTACACTACCCCGAACGATAAAAATTATCGCAGCAGCGAAGAAATCTATAATTCAATAACCGGCTATGAACAAACAAAACCTGCCGGGCTTAATGGTTTTATTCTCTTAGTTCATATAGGCACAGATCCGAAAAGAACAGATAAATTTTATAATCGTCTGCCAGAACTGATAAACTATTTAAAAGCTAAAGGCTATCAGTTTCAAACGGTTGACAAGCTTTTAAAGCTTTAACGAACCCACAACCCGAAACCCCAAACTCAAAAACCGGCCTTTCCTTATCTTTGCCGCATGGAATTCGAGAAAATTAATAATAAGGGTCAGGCGCAGCTTTTCAAGAACCCCTATCTTGAAATGCTTACCAAAACCCATCCTTTGGTTATTTGGGGAATGTACACACCTGTGATGATCTACATGGTGTATTACAGCGGCACTATTGGATTTACTACCGGCCGCATTGCACTTACTTTTTTAGCTGGTATGTTCTTCTGGACTTTTTTTGAATACCTGGCACATCGGTTTTTATTTCACATGATTGCAAACAGCGGCAGGGCTAAAAAATTCATTTATACATTGCACGGTAACCATCACCATTATCCACGGGATAAGCAGCGTTTGTTTATGCCACCTGTACCAAGCCTTATTCTTGCTTCTTCCATTTTTGGGTTGATGTATCTTGGATTAAGGGAGCAAACGTTTATGTTTTTTCCCGGCTTCCTGTTAGGCTATCTGATGTATGGCACTATGCACTATGCTATTCATGCATGGAACCCTCCATTTAAATGGATGAAAGGCTTGTGGAGAAACCATCACCTTCATCATTATAAAAACGAACATAATGGATATGGTGTAAGTTCTACCATCTGGGATCATGTGTTTGGCACCATGTTCGATTTAAAGAAAGAAAAAGAAGATAAAGAAAAAGTGAAGGAGCTGATGTTTGAGAAGAAGGAGAAATAAGTTCACCGCAGAGATGCAAAGACGCTGAGGTTAGTTATTGTTGCTCTGCATCTCCCCGCCTTTGCGGTTTAGTATTCACCACTTTTCATCCTCTTCGATATCATTACCCCGCTGACGAAACTGTTGGCGGGATTTTATTTTCTCCAATTGCCTTTCTATAATCAGCTCGGCAATCAGCCGGGCAGCATTTTCTCCTTCCTTTTGTTCAAGTAGTTGCTTCATTTTATTTTCGTTCACATCAATTCTGTAGAGGTAAAAAACTAATTTTTCAAAATCATGATTGATGAGGTGATTGATATGTGAGGTAAGCTTTTGCTTTAACTCCTCTAAAGAAATTGAAGCAGGCAGGCTTAATTCAAGCGACTGGCTTATATTTGAAACTAAATTGGTGTGCATGAGTAGCTAACTAATATTTTTCCATCACTCCCATTCCGAATAAAGCAAAGTCATATTTCACCGGGTCATTCTTATCTAAAGTTCGTAAATAACCGGTTAGCTCCAATGCAGCCAACCAATCTGTTTGTTTTCTTTTCAGAATATTGAACCGGCGTGCCACTCTTGCCACATGAAGGTCAACAGGGCAAATAAGCTGCGATGGTGAAATGGTTTTCCAGATACCAAAGTCAACACCGTTATCATCCTGCCGCACCATCCAGCGAAGGAACATATTTAGTCTTTTGCAGGAAGAATTTCTTTGGGGAGTAGCAATATGTTTTTTGGTTCTTGCAGGAATATGTGCAAGGGAGAAAAAGTAATGATGAAAACCTGCAAGCATTTCTTCAACTGTTTTCCCCTGTTTGGTGAATGCTGTTTCAAGGCTTTTATTTTTACGATAATGTGTTTTTAAAAACTCAACGAAGTATAAAAGGTCAGTTGCATTAAAAGTCCGGTGTTTGAAACTGGTTAATTTTTTAAGTTCTTTTGGCGAATGATTCAGACAAAAATCATGCGGAGCATTATCCATCAACTGCATTAGCTCTTTTGATTTACTGATGATGGTAGTTCTGTTGCCCCAGGCAAATATGGCGGCAAAGAAACCGGCGATTTCTATATCCTGTTTTTTTTTGAAACGATGAGGAATTGAGATCGGGTCGTCTTTGATAAAAGAGGGTTGATTATAAAGTTCAACTTTCGCATTCAGGAATTCAATCAGAGTGGTTTCACTTATCATCCTACTCCAGCATTTTTTTCATGATAGCTATGCCCAATCCATCACTTACTGTATTCTTATTGAATTGGTTTACCACCACTATTATAGATTTGCTTTCCCCTTTTATAAATGCACCAAAAGTGGAGAATCCATAAGTACCTCCATTATGCCAGTATATTATTGGCTTTTCTTTTTGTTCAAGTGTATGCCATGCCCGGCAAACTTTTATTGAGGGATTGATAGATACGGTCGGTTCGAGTAATTGATCAATAATAGACTTAGAATTTTCGGTACCCGGCTTTGCAATCAATTGCAAATAAGTGAGCATTTCATTAGCTGAACATTTTAATCCACCTGCCGGGGCCATTACATCCATATTCCAGTAATCAGATTTCTTGTTTTCAAAATAACCCTGACTTTTATTTTCTGTCTTAGAAATAGATTTATCAGGAGTTACCATTTTAAAAGGAAGGAAAATATATTCATCGAGCAATGCTGCATATGTTTTCCCTGATATTCTTTCTGCCAGCACACCGGCCAAGCCTCCACCCAGATTCGAGTAATTACTTTTACCATCCGGTTTTGGAATAGATGTTTTTAGATAAGCGAAAAGATCGTCTGATGTGTAGCCGTCATACGGAGTCATTGCATTGGCGACTAAATCCATATTAGTCGGCAATCTGGGCAGGCCAGATGTATGATTCAGCAGGCTAAGAAATGAAATTCTTTCTAAAGCTTTATTCCGTTGTAGAGAGTCAGGCAGGTATTTAATGATGGTGCTGCTGTCGTTAATTCCTTTTTCTTTTAATATACTTTCCAAAACATAAGCGGTAAACGTTTTGGTAAGACTACCAATTTCAAAAAGAGTAGCTGAATCAAAAGGCATTTTTAAATCCGGGTTGGCAAATCCAAAATTGTAATAATGCCGTTCACCGTTATTTAAAACACCGATAAAAATCCCCGGGACTCTTTCACTTTTGTATAAGCTATCAGCCTTTTGTTTAATAAAAACAGATACTTTATCATTGTTTTTATCGGGTTGTGCATGACAAGATAAAGCTGACACAACTAGAAAAGCAGATATGTAAAACCGAATTACCCGTCCCATAGTATAATTAACCAATTGCGTTCTTCAAATCTTCAATTAAATCTTCTGCATCTTCAATACCAACACTTAAGCGGATCAAAGAATCTGATAAACCATTTTTAATCCTCTCTTCTTTTGGAATAGAAGCATGGGTCATACTGGCCGGATGATTAATCAGGGATTCAACACCGCCTAAACTTTCTGCCAAAGAAAATAAATGAGTAGAGGATAAAACTCTTTTGGCTTCATCTACACTATCATTTTTTAATTCAAACGAAATCATGCCGCCATAATCCCGCATTTGTTTTTTGGCAATAGCATGTCCGGGATGGTCTTCAAAACCGGGCCAGTAAACCTTTGCAACTTTAGGGTGGCTGCGCAGCCAGTTAGCAATTATTTTACCATTTTCACAATGGGCTTTCATTCTTACGCCGAGAGTTTTTATTCCACGCAATACCAAAAAACAATCCATTGGCCCCGGCAC
The DNA here is from genome assembly GCA_043768195.1 of Chitinophagaceae bacterium. GTDB lineage: Bacteria > Bacteroidota > Bacteroidia > Chitinophagales > Chitinophagaceae > JJ008. Next base: position 4,707 of record JAYVKT010000166.1, read on the forward strand.
GGCACCGCAGCTTTTTTGGATGAAGTATAATTTCTCCCGCAAATCAGCATCATTCATCATCAATGCCCCTTGTATCACATCACTATGGCCACCCAGGTATTTGGTAACCGAGTGCATTACAATATCGGCACCGAGGTCAAGCGGATTTTGTAAGTATGGCGATGCAAAAGTATTGTCAACACAAAGTAATGCGCCAGCTTGTTTTGAAATAGTGGCGATAGCTGCAATATCACTTATGTTCATCAATGGATTAGTTGGTGTTTCTAACCATACTAATTTTGTTTTGGCGGTAACAGCCGTTTTTACATTGGCAGCATCAGTAGTGTCAACATAAATAAATTTTATGCCGTAGCGTTCCCACACTTTGGTAAACAACCTGTAGCTGCCACCGTACATATCATTACCACAGATCACTTCATCATCCGGGGATAATAATTTTATTACAGCATCGGTAGCGGCAACACCACTGCTGAATGCCAAAGCAAATTTTCCATTTTCTATAATCGCTAATGCTTCTTCCAGTGCTTTGCGGGTTGGGTTCTGGCTGCGGGCATATTCAAAACCTTTGTTTACTCCCGGAGCTTCCTGCACATAAGTGGAAGTTTGATAGATAGGGGTCATTATAGCACCGGTGGAAGGGTCAGGTGCCGCACCGGCATGAATATACTTTGTGGCTGGTTTCAAGCCCCTGTCCCCTAAAGGGGAACTTAGATTTGTTGAGTTCATTAGTATTCGAATTTCAAGTGTGAATAAAGAATCTACAAAGTAAAGCGATTTTTTCTCCCCTTTAGGGGTTGGGGGTAAACAGTGATGCCGCAGAAAAATACCGCCAATCGTAATTATCTGCATCATGCGACGCCATCGGTTGAATTTTATTTTGCAATACTTCAGGTTTTAGCACTTTTTCATCTACTAATTTCTTCCGGGCTTTCTGAATAGCTTCCTGAACCTGTTTATTTTCCATCCAGTTTTTTTGCGGCGGTTCAAAACCAACTTTATCCCGCCTCCATGTTATTTCGGCGGGCAGTTTTTTCTCCATACTCTTTCTAAGAAGCCATTTGGTCCAGCCATTGCGAATTTTAAAATTAGCCGGCAGGGAGAAAATAAATTCTACCAACTCATGTGAAAGAAAAGGTAAGCGAACCTCCGTGCCATGTGCCATCGAATTTCTGTCTGCATATCGCAATAGCTCTTCAAGCCCATGTGTGCAGGTATTGAAATGTAAAACACCGTTAAGAGTAAAATGATCAGGTGTGGTGTAGTAGGCTTCTTTACTCTGCAGTTTTACAAAATCTTTGGTAAGGCCTTCATGCTTTATTGCTTTCAGCAGATATTGATTTTCTAATGTAACTGTGGCAAAGCCGGGAAAATAGGACGCTATTATATTTTTAAAATTAAAGTGTTCCGTAACGCCTAATTCTTTTGCAGCTTTTAATTCTTTACTGCGAAATAATTTTCTGTTCCTGAATAATTCCTGCCAGTACCATTTATAATATTTATGATAACCAGCTAACGTTTCATCGGCGCCTTGCCCGTCTAATAAAACTTTTACCTGGTGTTGCTTTGCCAGTTCATATACTTTGTACTGTGCATAGATGCTGGCGGATCCAAACGGTTCTTCGTGGTAATAGCAAAGTTTTTCCCAATCAGCCATCAGTTCATCGCCAGACACACCCACGGTAAACTGCGGCAGATTAAATTTATCAGCTACCTGTTTTGAAAAAGCAAACTCATCTTTTTCATACCCGGGAAATACGGCTGTAAAAGTTTGTGGCTTATAATTTATAGTTTGTAGTTCGTTGATAAGGGAAACTACAGCAGAACTGTCCAATCCACCACTAAGTGAAGTGCCAATCGAAACGTCACTCCGCAATCGTCTTTTTACGGAAGCAGAGAAAAGATGATTGAATTGTTCTATGGCCTCATTATCTGTAATTTTCTTATTCTGTTTTTCAGGATCAATATCCCAGTATTTTTCTATTACCAATTCGTTTTGGCTGGTATTATATTTTAATACTGAAGCAGGAGGCAGTTTGTGTATGTTTTCAAAAAAAGTTTCTCCCGGTTGCGATGGGTTGTCAGTATATCCAATGGTAATAAAATTAAAAAGCATTTTCTGATTGGCGGTTCTTTCTACACCGGCAGCCCAGAGAGCTTTCATTTCGGAAGCAAATAAAAAATTCTTTCCATTGAAATAATAGAAAAAAGGCTTTTCGCCAAACCGGTCCCTTGCAGCAAACAGTTCTTTTTTTGTTGCATCCCAGATGGCAAAAGCAAACATTCCATCAAAATGATTCACACAATCATGCTTCCAGCAATCGTAAGCGGCAGTAATAACTTCTGTATCGGTTTGGGAAGAAAAAAGGTGCCCTTTCTTTTGTAACTCTTCTTTCAACTCGATGTAATTATAAATCTCACCATTATGAATGATGGTGTACCGTGGTTTTTCTCCCTCTCCATTTATGGAGAGGGTTGGGGTGAGGTGCATGGGCTGTTGCCCCGCATCGCTTAAATCAATAATGGAAAGGCGACGATGACCAAATAGTACATTACCCGATTCATTTTGCCACAGGCCTTCGCCGTCTGGCCCACGATGAGCCAGGGCATCTGTCATTTTTTTCAGATGCTCTTTGTTATACTGCGAAGGGTTTGATTGAATAATACCGGCAATGCCACACATGATGTAAATATCCAAATAATATATGTCAAAACCTGCTCAATATTATAAGGATCAAAAAAGCAGGTAGTGTCTCAGTTTGAAATTAATTTGAACCACATAGGCAGATAGGCCACAATAGGAAAACACATAGCCTATGTCAATTTCTATGTTTCTATTGTGGTTCAGTTTCTTTTAATAAAACGAATAAATTTTCAAACTGAGACACTACCAAAAAGTAAACAGCCTTACACTAAAATCAGAAGATAACTGTAAGTTGGATTTCTACATTGCCCCAGGCCATCAATAAATTGGCACCGGTAGTAGTTGACTGGAATATGATGGTGAAGTATTCGATAGAATTATTAGTTTGGTTTGGGGTAACAATAAACCGGGCCAGGTCTTTTGAAGGATCAGGGTGAAGGCCCCAGCTATCAATATTTGTATTCAATACTATTGTCCATTTATCTTTTTCCGGAATGGAATAAAGTGTATAACGACCTGCTTTAATTTTTTTGCCTTGTATAATAGCATCCTTATAAAGATGCAGCTCAGTAGCTTCGTTGGCACCAAGCCGCCACGGCTCACCATATTTTAATACATCCTGAAAAAGGTTGCGACCCTGCAGGTGCGGCCGGCTATACACTACTCTTGCAAGAGGAGGAGTGGTTATAGAACCAGACATTTTCTGAATCGGGTAATCAACAGGAAAATAACTCATGTCCATCGGCGATACATCAACCGGGGCATAGCTATTAATTGAGTTATCAGGTTTTATGGCAACAGCAGTATCCTGTTTCTGGCTGTTGTTTGCAGTAGCATCGCTGTTCCCCTCTTTATTACTACAGGAAAAAAACAAAAATGAAACAAGTAATGGTAAAGCAGTGGCTCTCATAACAAGGGTTAAAAAATAAATGGAATGGATGCCCGCACATTATCCCAGGCAACGATAAGATTAAAACCCGCAGTAGTTTTTTCAAAACCCATTGCTAAAGACTCTGCTACGGTATCCGTCTTTTGTATTGCTACCTGTGTTCTTGCCACATCTTTTTTTACATCATATTTAAATGAACCCCATGTATCTGTTTCTTTGTTTATAATAACTGTCCAGCTGTTTTCATTAGCAATGGCATACAAAGTATAACGGCCTTTACTTATTTTTTTTCCACCAAACCGTACATTTTTATAAAATTCAATTTCTGTAGCTTCATTGGCTCCCATCCTCCATATTTCGCCATACTTTACTAAGCCGCCAAAAATAGGACGGCCGGCTTTTTGCGGCCGGCTGTAAATTACTCTTGCTGCAAGTGGCTCGGTTATTTTATCATTTATCTTCTGCACAGGATAATTGGCAGGGTAATAACTCATGTCCATCGGCGATTTATCTACCGGCGGTAAAGGAGATTGTGCAAGAAGGCAAATAAAGAATAATTGAAACAGGGAAAGAAGGCCAATAGCTTTTTTCATAATAAAGAGTATTTACAAAAGTAAATGATTTGATTAACCGGATTGTAGTATGTCAAACTGTTTTCTGATAAAGGGTTTGGCAGATTCCCAAAAATGACGGTAACAATCCTGCAAAAGTTGGTAATGCTGTTCAAATAATTGACAGGCGGTTTCACTTTCAGTTAAATAAGCGGCCCGGCGAACAACACCGCCCAGGCTTTTGCCGGTTCCCGAACGGGTGCGGTAGTTAAATAACCAGTTATGTTCCTTCATGTAGGGAAACATAAGGGCAAACCGTTCTGGTAACCATTGCACTTGCTTGTCAAGTACTGCATATACTTGTTGCGAAAAATGGAGGAGAGATTGTTCGTTAAATTCAGCAGTATCAGTTGCCAAAAAATGATCATACACCACATCTGTAAATGCCCCGCTGTATAAACGGTAATGCGGACGAAAAACTTCTTTAGCTTCTTTGGTAGCCTCATGTGTGTCAGTAAAGGAGTCAATGGTTCTGTGCAGCATGATGCCATTTTGAATGCCAGGCGGATAGTCAAATTTCTTTTTTCCTTTTACAAAATCACTAATCATATTGCCCGTGAGTATCTCCGGGTCGTTGAAGGAAAGATATGCATGGGCCAGGTAGTTGATAAACTTAAAATTTATAGTTACGAAGATGGTTTATTGTTTAACCTTATTCATGGCTTTTTGTTTTCTATGCAGGCGGTATGAATATACAGCAGGAATAAGGGTGATAGTAAGTGTAACAGTAAAAAAGATGATAAGACCAACCGTTGCAGGTGTAAGCAGGCAAACTATTGCCAGGAACAAACCTCCGGCAAACCATAGCTTTCCTGCAACTGCATGGGTTTGTCTCCAGTTGTCTCCATTTTCCAATGTCCAGGGCAAACGAAAACCAGCGAAATAATTTGGTTTCATATTCGGCATATAATTACCAATAATGGCGAAGAGCAAACCAACGCCTCCTAATACTAAGCTAATATCAAACCGGGAAACTCCGTTAGCACCAGTATAAATAATCATACAATTCATAGCAGTCATAAAAACGCTTACCGCAAACCCGATACGCAGCATCCGGTCTTTATTTTCTATCGCATATTTTTTAGGGTCTATCCGGTAAATATTCTTGAAGAGGAAGTATAGAAAAAGGCTTACCACTGAAATAATTATAACAGGGACAAGCATCTCTTTCTTATTGCCATACCGGTCAGCATTTCCTTTGATATCAAAATGTACTGGTATTGTTTCAGGCAGGCTATTCCAGATACAGGCTAAATAAATGCCCGGCACCAGTATGATCAACCATACAACTCTGTTAAGTATTTTATTCATAACTACTTTTTTTTCGATTTGAATTGTAAGAACCACTTCATTATTTCATCCACTACAGTTGTGTTTAGTGAATAAGTAATGTACTGTCCCTCCTTTTTCGCTGTTACCAGCTTTGCCTGCTTCAGCAGGTCAAGGTGGTGGGATATGCTGGGAAATGAAATATGAAACTTATCAGCTATTTCGCCGGCGGTCATATCTTTTTCCTGCAATAATTCCAGTATTTCCCGTCGGGTCAGGTCGTTTAATGCTTTAAAGACAATGTTCATATTCGGCAGTAATTACATATTTAGACAAATGTCTAAGTATTATTTTGATTTGACAAATTTTTTTTCTTAAAAAAGTGATTGAGAACAGCAATTGGATTGATAAATGGCGATTAAAAGGGTTCAACGGTTCACATTAATAAGTGTATGTTAACATCAGTTAACACACACCGCCATTAATCACAATTGGCTTGTTACAGGGTGTAACCAAATCTACTTTTACACCGTCACACTGTTCAAAGAAGAAAAATAAACCTTAAACCTTCTAAAAATAAATTATGAAAAAAATTATTGTAACACTGGCTATAGCTGTAAGCACTTTAAGTGCTTTTGCCAACGATGAAAATGTAAACCAAAGAGTACTGAATGCCTTTAGAACTGAATTTGCCACTGCCAAAGAAGTGGAATGGACTGTTGGCAGCAACTATTACAAGGCAACATTTGTTTACAATGAAAGTTATGTGTTTGCCTACTACAACGAAAGTGGTGAGTTACTTGGACTAACCCGTTATGTAAGCCCTGTTGATTTGCCATTGGCATTACAAAACAGCCTTAAAAAGAATTATGAAGGATATTGGATAAGTGATTTGTTTGAGGCGGCAAAAAACGATGCGACCAGCTATTATATTACCGTGGAGAATGCGGATACAAAAATTATACTGAAATCTTCCGGCAATAGCTGGGATGTTTATAGTAAGAGTAAGAAATCATAGAATTAAGTTTTGGTGTGTGGTAAAACAAGCCCCGTTTCCGCCTAAAGCGGAGCGGGGTTTTGTATGTTGGTAAAAATGTATTTTTGCCGACCGCATTGTCTCGTAGTATTGCGATCCGAAGGCGGACGAAAAAATATAGTATGAACAAAGGTCCCGTTTCAAAATTTATTCAGCATCACTTTCGCCATTTTAACGCTGCCGCTTTAATGGATGACGCTAAAGGCTACGAACAACATTTGCTGGAAGGAGGAAAAATGATGGTTACACTGGCAGGTGCCATGAGTACCGGAGAACTCGGTATTTCCTTAGCTGAAATGATTCGCCAGGGAAAAGTTGACATCATCAGTTGTACAGGTGCCAACCTGGAGGAAGATGTGATGAACCTGGTAGCACATTCCAAGTACAAAAGAATTCCTAACTATCGGGATCTTACGCCGCAAGAAGAGTGGGACTTGCTGGAGAATCATTACAACCGTGTAACAGATACCTGCATCCCGGAGGAGGAAGCTTTTCGCCGCTTACAAAAACACCTGGTAAAACAATGGGTGGATGCCGAAGCAAAAGGTGAAAGATATTTTCCGCATGAGTTTTTGTACAAAACCGTTTTGAGTGGTGAATTGAAACAGTACTATGAAATAGATCCCAAAGACAGCTGGATAGTTGCCGCCGCAGAAAAAAATATTCCTATCGTGGTGCCGGGATGGGAGGACAGCACTACCGGAAATATTTTTGCCAGCTATGTGGTGAAAGGTGAATTAAAAGCAAGCACCGTTAAGAGTGGTATTGAATACATGGTGTGGCTGACGGAGTGGTACCGTAATAATTCATCGGGTAAGGGTGTTGGCTTTTTTCAGATTGGCGGTGGTATTGCCGGGGATTTTCCAATATGCGTTGTACCGATGATGTACCAGGATTTGGAATGGCATGATGTACCGTTCTGGAGTTATTTCTGCCAGATAAGCGATTCAACAACTTCTTACGGTTCTTACTCTGGTGCAGTGCCCAACGAAAAAATTACCTGGGGTAAGTTAGATATTAATACACCCAAGTTTATTGTAGAAAGCGATGCTACAATTGTGGCGCCGCTGATTTTTGCATGGATATTGGGTTGGTAATTTATCGGTTTCGAAAGAAAAAAATTGAACCCCGGTTTTTGGCCGGGGTTTCTTTATATATATAGAAGGATGGACTAAAATAAAGATTACTGCATATCATTATTATTTTATCGAAATAAAAGAGATAAAGTAGTTGCGGGTAATAGACCTGAGTTGTTTCAACAGGTTTAATGCAAAAAAGAGGCGGTCTAAAAAATTGGTTAAAAGAGGAACACAACGAACACAAAGAAAATACCAAGAACATGACGTACTAATTTTGATAAAGACCTCTTTGTGTTCGTTGTGTTTCCTTAGTGTTACTTACTACTTTTTTGGCAGTCATTTTTACATCAGAGGCTTAATTCTTTTTTTATCCGATGGGCTTCCCGGGCACTTTGATAACCGGCAATCAGCAGGTAAATAATAATTGCTTTGCCAAGCCATCCGCTTACAGCACCTTGCCCACCGGTACGGTAAATAATATATATCCATAAAGCTGCCATAATAATTGCAGCCAATACAATGGCAAGCATCGGCTCTTTCATGGATAAAAAACCAAGCCCCGCCATGGCAAGTGGAATAATAGATATAATTAAAACTGTCCGGGGAATAATCAGACCGGCCATTGCAAGAGCAAGAAAATCAAAACCAAAAATTACTGCTGCAACTGTAAAAAGCTTTATCCGGGTTCTCTTTTTTTCAATTGCCATTATTTCTTTTTGTGTTTCCTGGTAGCCGTCATATATGCCAGACACAATGTTTTCTTCTTCCCGTAGTGGCTCCATAAAAGAGTTTTAGTTGACTAAATATAGCAACATACCGGGTGGATTAAAACCTTTTAGGTATTTCCAGCTTTAAATCCCTTTTCAGCATTTCATTTCTGTTGGCCATTTCCCAGGCTGTATAAAAAACAAGCTGTGTCCTTTTTACCAGTAATGGATAATTGATTTTATCTGGTGTATCAGTTGGCCGATGATAATCTGCCCTGAGCATACCATCGTAGTAAAAAATAATCGGCACCCCTTTTTCAGCAAAATT
>JAYVKT010000167.1:0-5965 GCA_043768195.1 Chitinophagaceae bacterium
TAAGATTATCCATTATGTTATGACGATTGCATTGCTTCGTAAGAAAGTGACTGCATAACCTGATGCTTCACCACTTCGTCCAAACTGTATGTCAGCAGCAACATAAGATTAAAAGAAATTTTGCAGAATTTAATGACAAGCAATAAACCTGATATTAAACTAAAACCGACCAGGATTTCTGACTTGAATAATCTTTTTCAATTTCAACTTGACAAAGAAGGCGGATATTTAGCTGCATTTATGCCAAAAGACCCGACAGACAAATCAGCATATACAGACAAATATTTAAAGTTGTTAAACGACCCGACAGTAAATAATCAGACAATCATTTTTGACAATACAATTGTTGGAAGTATTGCGAAATTTGTAATGGAAGGCGACACAGAAATTACTTATTGGATTGACAGAAAATTTTGGGGACAAGGAATAGCAACGACTGCACTCAACGCTTTTTTAAAAATTGAATTAACCAGACCAATTTATGGACGAGTTGCATTTGGCAATTTTAGTTCGCAAAAAGTTTTAGAGAAATGCGGTTTTATAAAAACAGGAACAGATAAAGAATTTGCTAATGCCCGGCAAACAGAAATAGAAGAATTTATTTATAAGTTATCAGCATAACAAGCAGTCAACAACTAAAAAAATATTATTGCATGGCACAAATCAATCCCCACATTAATTTCAACGGAAATGCAGAAGAAGCATTTACATTTTACAAATCAGTGTTTGGTGGCGAGTTCGCAAAAATTGTGCGTTTCAAAGACCTTGCAAGCCCTGAATTCCCGATACCAGAAAATGAGGCAAATAAAATAATGCACATTGCTTTGCCAATTGGCAAAAATATTTTAATGGCAAATGATGTTCCTGAATTTATGGGACGAACAAATGAAAACGAAAACAGAAGTAAAATTTCAATAAGTGCAGAAAGTAAAGAAGAAGCCGACAAATTATTCAACGGGCTTTCAGCAGGCGGGCAAATAGAAATGCCAATTACAGACAGTCCCTGGGGTTCCTATTTTGGAATGTTTAGAGACAAATATGGTATTGAATGGATGGTGGATTTTGACCCAACATATAAAGGACAATCGTAAACAAAAACAACTACCGCCAACTGGTTTTGCGTCAGGCAGGGCAGCATGCAAACCTGTAGCTTTTTGCTTCTATTTAAGTTCAGTGCTTAGTGACGTTTTTGTACTCCGAAACTCTCCCGAACGCAAAGCCCGACACAGATTTGCATGTGAATAATCTTTACTTTTGCCCACCTTCATTTGAATGACAACTCAAACCAAACTCATCATCATTGCTGCCCCTTCCGGCGCCGGTAAAACATCGGTAACAAGGCATTTGCTGAAAGCACTGCCAGAGCAACTGGCTTTTTCTATTTCCTGCGCCACCCGCCAGCCCCGCAATAATGAAAAAGACAAGGTGGATTATTATTTTATTTCAGCAGAAGATTTTAAAACTAAAATAGAACAGAAAGAATTTGTGGAATGGGAAATGGTGTACGAAGGCAAATACTATGGCACCTTAAAAAGTGAAGTGGAAAGAATCTGGCAATTAGATAAAGCCCCGCTGCTGGATGTGGATGTGCAGGGCGGCATCAACATACAACAATTGTATCCGCATAATTCATTGTCCTTATTTATAGAACCGCCTTCTATTGAAGAACTGGAACGGCGGCTGCGGGCAAGAGGTACCGAAAGCCCCGAATCGTTACTTGCAAGGCTCAACAAAGCAGCTTATGAACTTTCTTTCAAGCACCAGTTTGATCGCATTATTATAAACGATAACCTGGAAATTGCCTGTGGAGAAGCGGAACAGGCTGTAAGAGATTTTCTTGGCTCGTAGCTTGCAGCACTCAGCCCGAAGCTATTTTCTATCTTCGTACTATGATTCAGTTTAACTCAATACTGTTCTTTTTAATAACCCTTGCATTAATGGGTTTTTTTGCAGGTATCGAAATGGCTTTTTACAGTGCCAACCGGCTAAGTATTGAAATAAAAAAGAAACAGGGCGGATCCTCGTTATTAATTCTGTCGAAGTTTGTAGAATGGCCCGCCCGTTTTCTCGGTACTACTTTAATCGGCTTTACTATTTTCCTGGTATTTCTTGGTTTGCAGATAAGCACCGTTATGGCTCCGGTGTGGAGGAACTTAAAAATTGGTTCGGCCACTGTTCATCTGGTGGTAGAAATATCGTTGGCTACATTGGTAGTGCTGGTGTTTGCAGAATTTATTCCCCGTGCCCTTTTCAGGGCAAAAAGTAATAGCTGGCTTAGCCGCCTTGCCCATGTTATTGATTTTTTTTATCAGATGTTTTATCCCATTGCTACCGGGTTGATCAACCTGTCGGAATGGATTTTAAAATATGTATTCAATATCCGGTTAGAAAAAAATACAGAGCCGTTGAACCGCAGCGACCTGAAACATCTTTTTCAGCAAACCAATGATGATGAACGGCAGGAACGAAACACCCAGCTAATGGAGAATGCACAGGAACTGCCAAAGGTAAAAATCCGGCAGTGCCTTGTACCCAGAAAGGAAATAGTCGGGGTTGACAGCCGCACTACTGTTGACGAACTGAAGAAAAAATTTATAGATACAAAACTCAGCAAGCTGGTCATATTTGAAAATAATATTGACCACATCATTGGGTATGTGCACCAGTTAGATTTATTCAAAAAACCCGTTTCCATTCAGTCGGTATTATTACCCATACCAGCAGTGCCGGAAAGTATGAGTGCTTCTGACCTCATCAGCAAGTTTACAAAAGAAAGAAAAAGCATAGCCTGGGTGGTGGATGAGTTTGGCGGCACCGCCGGCATTATTACTATGGAAGATGTGCTGGAGGAACTTTTTGGCGAAATACAGGACGAATACGACACCGAAGAATTTGTAGAAAAACAATTGGCCGAAAATGAATACATATTTTCCGGCAGGCTGGAGATTGATTACCTCGAAGAAAAATACGGGTTTGATTTTGGTGAAGATGAATCAGAAACCCTTTCTGGCTACATTATCAACTATCATGAAACCATTCCCCGACAGAAGGAACGCATTATTATTGATGATTACGAGTTTGACATTATGAATGTAAGTGATACCAGGATTGAAATGGTGAAGATGAAGAAGCTGAAGTAAGGGAAAGCTGCGGGTCTTGAGCTACGAGTTGCGAGCCAGATCCCTAAAGAAAGATGTTTCCTGTATTTCCCACTTCCCACTTGCTACTACCTATTCCCTCTTATCTTTGTCCCTCTTCTAAAACCCCCGGATGGCATTACTTGATTTTTTTAGCAAACGAAAAAAAGATACAAAGGCAGAAATGTCTTTTATCGATCACCTGGAAGATTTGCGGTGGCATGTTATCCGTTCTGTTATTGCTATCCTGATTGGTGCGGTGGTGGTTTTTATTTATGCCAGGGATATTGTTGACAAAGTTTTATTTGCCCCGGCCGATAATAGTTTTGTTACCTATAAATGGTTATGCGATCTCAGCCATTCCCTCGGGCTTGGCGATATGGTGTGCCTCTCCGGTGTAGATGCAAAATTTCAGAGTAATACAATGACGGGGCAGTTTATTTCCACCTTTACCATTGCATTTATCGGTGGGTTTATTGTTGCCTTCCCCTATGTTTTCTGGGAGTTTTGGAAATTTATACGGCCCGCCCTTTCACCCAAAGAACTAAAGAAAACAAGAGGTGTAATATTCTGGGTGTCGTTACTTTTTTTTACCGGGGTTTTGTTTGGTTATTATATCCTCACCCCTTTTATGATTAACTTTTATTTCTCCTATACACTGAGTGATAAAATAATAAACCTCCCCAATTTTTCTGATTACATAGAAAACCTGATTTATACTACAGTAGGTGTGGGTGTTTTATTTCAGATGCCTTTGCTGGTAATGGTGCTGGCAAGGGTAGGTATTGTTACCGCAAGATTTTTGAGAAAATATCGCCGCCATGCTTTTATCATCATATTAATTGCGGCAGCTATCATCACCCCTTCTACTGACCCGTTCAGCCTTACCATTGTTACTATTCCGCTTTACCTGCTATTTGAAGCCAGTATTATCATTGCTTCCCGCATTAATAAGCGACAGGAAAAAGAAGCTAAAGAATGGAGTTAGGTTAGTGGGGAGTCTTTAGTCAGGAGTCGTGAACAGGAAGTTCCTTAATTTTACAATAGTAACTGACTCCAGACTCTGAACTCTAAACTCTGAACTATTTATGCATTCCCCCTTCAACCTCAGCAAACCTATTGCCGTCGGCAGCGACCATGCAGGATATGATTATAAAGAAGAATTGATTTCGTTTCTCGAAGGCAAAGGATTTCCTTTTACCGATTTTGGTACGCATAGTAAAGAGTCGGTTGATTATCCGGATTTTGCCCATCCTGTTGCCTCCGCTGTCGAAAAAGGGGAAGCTTCTTTTGGCATTTTATTATGTGGCAGTGCCAATGGTGTTGCTATTACAGCTAACAAGCATCAGGGCATCCGGGCTGCTATTTGCTGGGGCGAAGAACTGGCCCAGTTAGCAAGGGTGCATAACGATGCAAATGTAATTTGTATCCCCGCCCGGTTTGTGCGGGAAGGTGATGCAGAAAAAATGGTCAGCATTTTTATGACAACCGACTTTGAAGGTGGGCGGCATACGAAAAGAGTAGAGAAAATTGCCTGTACCTGATTGGAAAAATACCACTCCTATATAATTTATCCCTTCTTTTACCCGAAGGGATTATTTTTAATAATAAACATCAGCTAAAATGATACAACGATTTATTACCTGCCTTTTTTTACTGTTTCCTTTGTTTGCACTGTCGCAAAAGAAAAAGAAAGACAAAAGTGCTGCTACTGCGGCGGCTACCATTACAGTGGAAGACATGAAGAAACATCTTTACATTATTGCCGGAAAAGAAATGGAAGGCCGTGACACTCCCTCGCCTGGTTTGGAAAAAGCAGCTGACTATATTGAAAATCATTTCAAGTCACTTGGATTAACCCCCGGCAACAATGGCAGTTATCGCCAGACATATCCGCTATACAAAGATTCCATGCTTAGTGCAGCTATGAAAGTAAATGGTGCAGTACTGGAGTTGAATAAAGATTTTCAACCGCAGGCAAGTAATTATGCGGCTGAAATGCGTTTCTCAGAAGTAGTGTTTGCGGGCTATGGCATTAGTGATGGTGCTGTACGGGATGATTACAAGGATTTAAAAGTAGCAGGCAAATTAGTGCTGATAGCAGATGGCACACCTGCAGATTATAAACCTTCTCAAACAGGGGGTGTATCACCCGGCAGTGCCTTTGGCAAAATGAATGCAGCCCTCAGCAAAGGAGCCGTTGCAGTGTTGGTTATCTATTCTAATTATCCAAGAAAGACTATGAACATAAACAGTAACTGGTCACCCTTCAGTTATAAACCATCGTTGCCACCATTTACATTTACCATTTCTCCGGCTGTAGCCGAAAAAATTATGGGAGAAGATGGCAAAAACATCCTCGATAAATTAAAAGCCGGCACTGCCACTGCTAAAACCTATCCTGCGGAAATCGATCTTACTTATTCAAAAATCACAAAAACAAATTCTGCTTCAAATGTATTAGGTATAGTGGAAGGAACAGATTTGAAAGATGAATATGTTTTTATCACTGCTCATTTCGATCACCTGGGAAAAAGGGACACCGTTATTTATTATGGTGCAGATGATGATGGCTCCGGCACTGTTGGTGTGCTAGAAATGGCCGAAGCCTTTGCAAAAGCAAAACAGGAAGGTAAAGGACCCCGCAGAACAATGGTGTTTATGGCTGTAAGCGGTGAAGAAAAGGGATTGTGGGGTTCCGGTTATTATGCCAACCACCCGATATTTCCACTGAATAAAACAACGGTTGATTTAAATATTGATATGATTGGCCGTAGTGATTCCAGCCGGCACAAGGGCGACTCTGCCAACTATGTGTATGTGGTGGG
>JAYVKT010000168.1:0-2825 GCA_043768195.1 Chitinophagaceae bacterium
GGCTTCTTCATCACATTTTGCACATAGGGATTTCTCAATCTTAATATTAGTGGGTTTGCCGTTTTTATCTACTTCAAAAGAAACTTCTACTGCACTCCCAGCATTATTTTGCCTTGATTTTAAATCTTCAGGAACATTCAGGTTGTTAACAAGATAAGTGTCATAGTTATCCCAACCATCAGCAGGCTCTGGCTCCTCTAATTTCATATTGCCATCACGGCTGCGGGCAGTAGCGTTGGGTTTTTGATTGCTTAATACCACCTCAGACAAACTTTTCCTGTCATCGGGCAGCACTACCTGGTTGGTAGAAACATTATTCCTTAGTTGAGTATTTGTATTTTCAAAACCAATTGACCTTACCTGTACATTCAGCACTGTATCAGGATAAGTAAGATTGAAATAACCCCTTGCGTCAGTGTATGTGCCGGCATTGTTGTCCTGCACATTGGTTACGTTGGCAAAAGGCAGCCCATTATTATCAGCATCGGTTACCTGGCCACGAAATACATTAGTAGCCTGATTACGGTAAGTGTTTTGCTCATTTGCTTTACGGCCAGCAGCTACATTGCGGTTGTTTTGTTGTTTTGCCAACTCGTCTGCTGCTGCGTCTTTATCAACTTCCTGGCTAATGACTTTATTTTTTACTTCTTCTCTTGCCACTTCTTTCTTTTGTGGCGAAGCAGGGTTTGCTTTGTACCAATCTGCTTTTTCATCTTTTACCGGGGTTGTAATTACAGGTTTGCTATCAGTAGTTTTAGAAACCGTTATATCGTCGTTTCTCTTTTCTGTTACAGCAGTTTCGACGTGTGTTGTAACAATACCGTTGCCCGGCTTTGTTTCTTTATCAGTTACTGTTGCCGGAGTTTCATTAATTGTTAACCCTGCGGTGGGCTCTTCTGTTTTTGCATCAGAAACCGGTGTGGTAATTGCACCCGGTTGAGTGCTTGTGGTTTTTACAACTGTATCTATTGATTTGATGTCTTCCTTTTTCGTTCCACCTGCCTGCGCTATTTCATCTTGTTTTTTATTAAACCCAAACTGGTAGATAAGGAAACTTGCACCGGCAACAAATGCTATCAATGCTGCGGCACGAAGTGTCCGGAATGAATTTTTGCGAACTGCATTCATCGGGATTATTTTTGCCCCTTCTACCTTTTCGCTTAATCTTTTTTTCAGGTCTGCAATATCAGCACTTGTATTTCCGCCAGCACCAGCATAACCTTCCATGGCATCTGCCAGAAATGGGTCGTCTAATGCAGCTTTTTCCAGGTCGTGTCTTTCTTTGGAAGAAAGCAGACCATTGTGATATTTTTCAATATCAACGGCGGTAAAGTTTTTTATGTTGTTATCAATTGCCATGTCCCTGTCCCCTAAAGGGAAATATTAAATTTTTTACAAAATTATTTATTTCGTTATATCTCAAAATCAAAGTTTTAATCGCATAATTCTAAACGACCGAACTCGAAACTCCTAACTCGAAACTCGTAACTCTTCCCTCTCCATACAAATCTTCAAATTTCTTCTTCCATTCTGTATCAAACTCCGCACCTGGTTCCATTCCTGTCCAGTCATTTCTACTATTTCGTTGTAGCATTTTCCTTCCAGGTAGAAAAGCTTTATTGCTTCGCTTTGTTCTTTTGCCAGTGTGCCGAGGCAGTATTCCATTTTGTTGAAATTCTCCTCTTTTTCAAGCACACCATTCAGATGCACATTTTCTTCCGATTGCACAAGCTCCGTTTTAAACTCCACTGTTTTCATATTTTTGGGTGTCCGCAATTGCATCAGGCAGTGGTTTTTGGCTACCTGGTGCAGCCAGCCTTTAAAATTATCCACCTCATGCTTTTTCAATTTTGATACCAATTCTTCAAAAATCTGCATCACACTGTCTTTAGCGGTTTCCGGTTCTTTATAATACTTAAGGCAAACACCATATACCAGTTCCATATATCGCTGGTACAGTTCGCCGAGTACGGCCATATCACCCGATTCCTTGTACAGGGCTACCAGTTCCTTATCGGTTAGTGATGAATGAGATATGTTCTTTATAAATGCCAACGGTTAAAATTAATGAATTAAAATTTTATGCCTCTTATGCAATTGCTAAAATACCCGCATCAGGGTATCTAAACACTATTTTTATGAAACGAATACTTATCCTCCTTGTGCCAGTTATCCTTATTATATTGGCCTTCCGTCCCATCAAATCTCATACTATTACTGGTACTATTACTGACGACAAAGGCTCACCGGTGCCTTCGGCGAGTATCGTTATAAAAGGAACTACCCAGGGCACCATGTCTGATGCAAAGGGTGTTTACCGGATTACTGTTTCAAAGTCGTCAGGGATATTAATTTTTTCAGCTGTTGGTCATATAGCTGTTCAGGAAAGCATTAGCAGCCGTTCAGTTATAAATGTTGTACTCAAAACAACAGGTAATGCTATTCAGGAAGTTGTTGTTAACAAGCATGATGCGGCCAGAAAAATAAAAACTTCGGAGGCCTACAACCGGGGCATTGCCGGTGGCCTGATTAACCCGCCGGTTTCAACTGGTTATTATATGCAGGATAAGGATGAAGAAGATTTTAACCGGGAAGGATATGATAATATTAACGAGAATAAGTTTTTAAAAGCTACAGATAATCCACTTTCTACTTTTTCTATAGATGTGGATGCCGCTTCTTATAGTAATGTCCGTCGTTTTTTAAACCAGGGGCAATTGCCGCCAGCAGGTGCAGTACGGATTGAAGAGATGGTAAACTATTTTCATTACAGCTATCCGCAGCCAACAGGTAAAGATCCTTTTTCTATCAACACCGAAATTTCT
>JAYVKT010000169.1:0-6434 GCA_043768195.1 Chitinophagaceae bacterium
ACATTTTAATGCCCACCTTACTGTTGTATATAAATTCGGAAAAAAGTACAATAGTTCCATCAATCTGTCGGGCGGCAAAAGGGTTTTTCAATTCTATAATAATAGTCCGGTAGGGCAGCGGGGAAATTCTATTTCTTCGTTGTTGAGTGAAGATAACAGAATGAAATTCTATGAAGCTGCATATTTAAGGGGTAGTTACCGGCAAGGAGTTGGTAACGGGCTTTTTATTACCACTGCCTTTCATTACCAGGACAGGCAGCCTCTTGACAATAGAACAAATTATACCTGGCGGAATAAACCCGGTATTGAATACACACCTAATTATCCAACAGAACTTTTGAGCAGTAATATTCAACGTCACCAATCATTGATCGGGTTGCTGGGCATTAGCTGGCAACCGGGAACAAAGTATATCGAACTGCCCGATAGAAAAATAAGTATCGGATCTAAAATGCCGCTTTTTGATTTGCTTTACACACAAACCTTGGGCACTTTATTTGGTAATGATGCTGATTTCAGCAAATGGAAATTTACCATGACGGATAATTTAAAGCTGCATTTGTTGGGAGAATTCAGTTATAAATTAGGAGTGGGAGGATTTTTAAATAACAATAATGTGGAAGTACCCGATTACATGCACTTCAATGGTAACCTTTCCAGCTTTGCAACAGAGTATAGAAATAGTTTTCAATTGTTACCCATCTACGATTTTAGTAATACTTCAAAATTTTACTCACTGGCACATATAGAACATAATTTCAATGGCTTTTTGACTAACAAAATTCCGGGCATAAAAAAATTAAACCTCTACCTTATGGCCGGTGTAAATGGCTTATTTATTAACAGCAATAAATATTACTACGAATATTTTGTTGGCTTTGATAATATTTTCAAACAGTTCAGGGTTGATTTTGTACAATCATTCCAAAATGGAAAACCCTGGCAAACCGGCTTTAAATTAGGACTAAGCCGCAAGGGTAACAGGGGTAATGATGAATGGCCGTAAGACTCTGAATTTGCTTCTATCCTCTGCGAACTCAGCGGTCTCTGCGTGAAACTTCTCTGCTTCCTTCTCTTAGCTTACCTTTGCCCTGCTTTACAAATTTTGCCTCCCGATTTCCATCGGGACATTGGGTTCGCCGCGGCGAATAAAATTTAAACAACATGGCACAATTACACAATCGTATCTCCCGGAAGGAGCTGAAGGAACTTATATTAAAAGATCCCACTCCACGAACTACCATTTCATTTTATTGCTATTTTAAAATTGAAGAACCTGCCCTTTTCAGGGATGAATTGTATAAGCAACTGAAAGAACTCGGTGTGATGGGAAGGATATACCTGGCACATGAAGGTATCAATGCACAGCTAAGTTTGCCCACAGCAAACCTTGATAGCTTTAAAAAATATTTGTATTCAATCGAACCATTGAATGGTGTCCGCTTAAATGTGGCCGTGGATGATGATGCCCGCCCCGATAATTTCGGGGGCAAAAGTTTTTATGTCTTAGATGTGAAAGTTCGTACTAAAATTGTAGCCGATGGAATCAGCGACCCGGATTTTGATATGGCCAACCGGGGGAAATATGTAAATGCTGAACAGTTCAATCAATTGACTAATGACCCGGATACTGTGGTGATTGATATGCGAAACCATTATGAATACGAAGTAGGTCATTTTGAAGAAGCGATTGAAGTGCCGAGTGATACATTCCGGGAGCAATTACCGATGGCAGTGGATATGATGAAAGCCGATAAGGGTAAAAACATCATTATGTATTGCACAGGTGGTATTCGTTGCGAAAAAGCATCCGCTTATATGCTGCACAAAGGGTTCAGGAATGTATTTCACCTTGAAGGTGGCATTATCAATTATGTAAACCAGGTAAAAGAAAAAGAACTGCCGAATAAATTTCATGGAAAGAACTTTGTGTTTGACCAGCGGCTGGGGGAGAGGGTTACCGATGAAATTATTTCTAACTGCCACCAATGTGGTAAACCTGCCGATACTCATGTAAACTGTGTAAACGATGCCTGTCATCTTTTATTTATCCAGTGTGATGAATGTAAAACAAAGATGGAAGGCAGCTGTAGTAAGGAATGTTTTGATTTTATTCACTTACCTGAGGAAGAACAAAAAGAGAAAAGGGCAGGAGTTGATAAAGGAAGAAATGTTTTTAATAAGGCGAGGGAGAGGAGGATTAAGGATGGGTAACGCATAGGGCTTTACGCTGTCCACTATACCTCTGCTGATTGAAAATATTTTGATGAAATAAAAAACTAAAGTTCAATGTTGTCTATTCAGGCCAAACTAATGAATGTTTTTGCAATTCGCTGATGTTTGTTCCGCCCAGCTTGCATAAAATTCCATGTTGCAAGATGTCTTATTTTACTCCAATAACTCATTTATTTTTTTTCGGGACTCTGGATTATCTTTTAAAGTCAAAGCCTTTTTGAAATATTCTATCGCTTTTGATTTATCACCAATTGCCATGAAATAGTCGCCATAAGAATCGAAAACATTAAAGCTGTTAGGGTAATTTTCAACATTCATTTTGAATAACTTCCCCGCTTTGGCATATTGTTTTTGTTGTAAAAATTCATACCCCAGACTATTTAACATATTTTCAGGCGGGGAAACCGTATAGCCAAACTGTTTTGAAACTTCCTGATAGTGGGTTTCAAATTTTTTTGCTAAATCAATTGTAGAATCGGTAAAATCTTTAAACGAGAGTTTAAAACGATACTTATCGAAAATGAAGCGTAGTCCATCATATTCAGCAATCATAGGTACAGATCCATGATCATCATTACTGTAATACTTACTTCCGTATTTAAGTCCATTTTGCTTTTGACCTTTTATATGTTTATCCAAATCAAGAATTGAACGTATATGCCGGGTCTTAACTGAAGTGTCGCTTTGGACTTTAGTTATCTTCATACTCTCCTCCATAGTATTTGCGATTCCTAAATACAAAGTAGTGCCTGAAAATTTTTTTTCTAATAGAGACTTCTTTGTTGCGTTTAAAAAATTCATTTTATCCCACCACATACTTGGGTCTATACAAATGTAAGAGTTGAACAATTTTGTGTGATTCAGTAGAATGTTAATAACCGTCAGACCTCCAAATGAATGTCCGATTAGCATCTTGTAAGGTTCTGTTGGATATAAAGAATCAATATGCGGCATCAATTCTTTTTCGATAAAGGAAACAAACTGCTCACCACCTCCTGAAGTTTTTGAAAATGTACTATCCATAAAAGGCGGGTCAGCAGCTATATGAGTTGGTGTCAGGTCTCTGGTTCTGTCTGTGTTTGGAATACCAACTACAATCATCTCAGGGCAAACAGTATTGCCGTTTACCT
Source organism: Chitinophagaceae bacterium (assembly GCA_043768195.1). Lineage (GTDB taxonomy): Bacteria > Bacteroidota > Bacteroidia > Chitinophagales > Chitinophagaceae > JJ008. The sequence continues at coordinate 3,366 of JAYVKT010000169.1, forward strand.
GACTGAGTTGCTGAATCATACCCACTACTGAATAAAAATGGGCATCACCATCTAATAAATATAATACAGGGTATCGCTGTTTAGAATCCGCCTGCCAACTGTTTGGCACATATATCCAAATCTTTCGTTGTTCATTCAGAATTTTTGAATGGATGCTGTCTATAGTTCCGATAGTCACTTTATTATCCTTCTGGGCAAAGGCACCTATGGAAAATAATGCTGTAAGAATTGAAAGAAGTGTTTTTTTCATGTCAGTGAATCGTTTGCTTGTTTACAAAATACGTACAACATTTCAAATTTATGAGATATGGCACAAGAGGTGATATTATTTAACTATTGAAAACCAGTAGGTCGATGTTCTATGTTTTGTTGTTAGGACATTCTATTCTAACCTTTACTCAACAGCCACCCACTTAATACAAACAGGTTTACCCACCACAATCTTTTTTCCTGTATCAGAAAGTAATCCGGTATTTACATCTCTTTTAAAAATTATTATTTCATCACTGTTTTGATTGGCTACCAGTAGAAAATTGCCGCTTGGGTCAAAGTTGAAGTTGCGGGGTTTATCGCCCAGGCTGGATTCGTCGCCGATTAGTGCAAGGTTGCCGCTGATGCTGTCAACTGAAAAAATAGCAATATTATTTAAGGCTCCTCTGTTGCTACAGTAGAGAAATTTTCCGTCTGGTGATATATGAATATCGGCACTTCCGACAGGGCCCCTGTAGAACGGTGGAAACGAAGGGATACTCTGTACAATAGTCGCATCACCAGAACTCAGGGTTTTCAACATGTCAATAGTGCCGCTGAGTTCGTTTAGTACATAAATTACCGGAAGTTTTGGATGAAAAGCCAGGTGCCTTGGCCCGCTGCCGGGAGAAATAGAGACGGAAGAAAATTTTGCTGCAGAAACATTACCTGTCTTTGCATTGAAATTATAATTCATCAGTTTGTCGGTGCCCAAATCGGTTACATAAAAACCGGTATTATCTTTTTTCATAAAAATGCCATGTACATGTGGAGACTTTTGCCTTGCTGTGTCGGGGCCTGAACCTTTGTGCTGAATAGTTTTTATAGATTTTCCGGGTATGCCGTTTTTTACTGGTAAAACTGAAAAATTGCCACTACTATAGTTTCCCACCAAAATCCACTTACCTGTTTTGTCTGTGGTAATATAGCACGGATGATTGCCTTGTGAAGATCGCTTACTTAAAAATGAAAGAGTGCCTGTTTTTCTATTAAAAGAAAAAGAACTTATGCTTCCGCCCTTGCCACTGCTGTCTGCATTTTCATTCACAGCATACACAAATTTTCCGTCAGGAGATATTGCCAGGAAAGAAGGGTTCGAAGTTTTGATATGGCTTATTTTTTTTACCGATCCATCGCTGCTATTAAACTTATAGACATATATCCCTTCACTTTTTGGCGAATCGTAAGTGCCGACAATCATATAATGTTCTTGAGCACCTGATGACAGTAAAAGAAGTAATAGAAGAGTAGAAAAAAGAAGCTTCATACCGTTGGTTTAGAAAGTGAATATCCTTTTTTCAAATGATTTTAACAAAACCTGTATCAACGCTGGCACGGTCTGGCACAATCTTATCATTGTTAGTACGACTAATAAAATTTTTAAATAATCTAAAACCCAAAGTCATGAAAAAGATATTTACCCTCTCAGCTATTTTGCTTTCCGTCACCCTCTTTCTCAGTAGCTGTGTTAAAAACAGTGTTCCTCCAAACAATGAGAACTACTGGTTATCAAAAGAACAGGGTGAGGTGGTTTACAGCGACACTTATTGCAGCTATTTTGTAGTAGAGACCTATTATGGTTTCAACATTGTAAGGGCTTATGGCAGTTACAAACCTTATGAAGGAAGCATTGTATATGGCAACTTCAACAGTCCGGGTACAAGAGATATGTATAACTATTCTACCGGCTTTGTATTTACCGGTACAGTTACAGACTACTGGCTTAGCTATGTAGAAGCCCAGGATGCACTTGATTACTATTGCCCTTATGGTCGTAAAAGTGCTGATGGTACGGCTGCAAAAAGAGAGTTTAAAAAAGCGAAAACAGTTTTTAAGAAATAAACGTTAAGACATTTAACAGGAAGCCCTGTCTCGTTAAAATCGGGGCGGGGCTATTTTTGTTAAAGACTTTTCACATACTGTGATAAAGTTGTTTGCGGTTTCCCTAAATCATTCCAGGTGTTTTCACTTTCAAATTTTTCCGGGTATTTATTTAGAGCTTCGCAGATCCGGGCTGCATAGTTCATTTTTTGACTGAAGATGCCGAGATACTTTAATATCCAGAGAGGAGCCTTCATAGTTTTTGCCGGTATTGAATAGGTTTGAATAAAAATTGCGGCTACTTCATTCCAGTCATATCCAACTTCACCTTGTATCGCATACTCCTGGTTACTATTTCCGGCTATTTGAAATGCTTTTGCTACCTGCTTGCCATAATCTTCAGCTGCCACAAACCACATATTGGCTACCGAACCATTTATCATCATCAATTTATTTCCTCTCAGCATTTGCTGGTCTATGCACTCCATAAATGTTGAAGGATAAAAGATGGAGTAGGGTATGCCGGATGACCTGATAGCAGCAACAGCTTTATGTTTAATATCAAAGCACCACCAGTTAAAGCCATTCATGCCGTGGTAATTTTTAACCAGCGAGGACAGATAACCAATTCGTTTAATACCTGTTTCTTTTGCAATGGCAATCACATTGGCAATTCCTTCCCGTTCTGTTTGTGGATCTTTTTCTTTTGATGATTGAGTAACAGATAAATTCAGGTAAACAATATCTTGCCCTGCGAAAGATTTTGTCAAACTTTCTTTATCAAACACATCGCCCTGTATAATTTTTGAAGCAGGAAACAATTCTTGGATTTTGTTGGTATCTCTAGCGAGGAGGGTCACATCAAACCCGGCTTTGATTAATTGCTTTGCTACTGGTTTACCCAGCATACCTGTTGCCCCAATAAATAATATCTTTTGCAATGGTTAGAGTTTTTTCAATGAATCAATAATCTTTTGATGTGTGTCTTCATCATTCAAA
>JAYVKT010000170.1:0-5760 GCA_043768195.1 Chitinophagaceae bacterium
TCCACTTCATTAAAAGTGGTGAGCATAGCAGTAGTGTTCTTTGCTTCTACCAATCTTCTTGAAATTGTTTTCCGCAGGTTACTCATTTTCTCGGTGCGAACATTGCGGCTATTCAATTCAGTTCCTGCAAATGCTTTCTTACCCGGATTGGCTAATGCAGCCAGCACATCATCCTTTAAAATTTTGCCCGCCGTTCCGGTTGCCGTAACGTTCTTTACATCTACTTTTTTATCGGCAATAATGGCTGATGCCACAGGGCTTGCTTTAATGTCGTTGGAAACACTTGTTACAGGAGCTGATGATTCAGCTTTAGCAGGCTTTTCTTCTTCCTTACCCAATTCTTTTTTTACTGCCTCCTTCTTTACCTCTTCTTTTATCGGCTCCTTTTTCTCAGTTGTGATGGCAGCTCCGTTGCCAGATGGCTTGCTTGCAGATTCGTCAATGCTTGCCAACAGATCGCCTATCTTAATCGTATCACCTTCTTGTATTGCAGATAATTTTAATACGCCAGCTTTTTCTGCATTTACTTCAAAAGTAGCTTTCTCACTTTCCAGTTCGGCAATCACTTCATCCCTTTCCACATACTCACCATCCTTTTTTGTCCATTTCAGCAGGGTTACCTCTGTAATGGACTCCCCCACTGTTGGCACTTTTATGTCTATCATATCTAGTTTCTTAAGTGGAGCAAATTTCGGAAAAAAAGGCGATTCAAACACTTATATTTGAATAAGATAATCTGCCTTTTGAATGCGAAATACTATCCGCTACATTGCCATTGATGACAACCCGGTTGACTTGCTCATTTTAAAGGAATATGCCAATGATTTTCCTTTTTTAAAGCACTGCGGCAGCTTTTCCAATGCTACAGAAGGCCTGGCAGCCGCCGAAACCATACAACCTGACCTGGTTTTTTTAGATATTGAAATGCCCGGCACATCCGGGTTAGATGTTTTGCGCCAGTTAAAAAACAAAGTGCCCATCGCAGTTTTTATTACGTCTCACCAGGAGTTTGCTTTAGAAGGTTTTCAATTATCTGCTCTCGACTATATATTAAAGCCATTGACTGCAGATCGCTTTGCCCACACGGCGGGCCGTATCCAGGATTACTGGGAGATGAAACAAAAAGCCATTTCATACGAAGTACTTTTTGAAAAAGAATCGCTGACTATAAAAGAAGGGCATAACCAGATAAAACTGTCGCAGCAGGATATTATCTACCTGGAAGCCATGCAGGATTATACCAAGGTGGTAACCGAAAAGAAAAACTATCTGACTCTAACAACATTAACTGGTTTTTTGGAAAAACTATCCAATAATAAATTTTTGCGGGTACACCGGAGTTATGCGGTGGCAGTTAATAAAATAAAAGAACTGCATTCCGATAAAGTTATTTGCGGCAATCAGGTAATACCAATTGGTAAGACTTACAAATCTGCACTTTCAAAAATAAAATTGATATAATGCTAAAGTTGCCAGCCATTGCCTTATTTTTTATACTCTGCAGCAATAGTTGGGCACAGGGCATTATTCCGGATTTAAGCCATATTAAACAAAAAAAAAAAAAGCTTCAAAGACTTGCAGTAGTTTGCGATTCCTTTAATAAAATTGAACAATATAAGAATACATTGCAAGTAGCCCGTTTTGCTACTACACTTATTGACGCCACTGATAATTTAAACTACTCCCTCTTCTATTACTACATTGCCGTTTGCGACCCGGACAAAGGTGCTGACTCTTCAATAATGTATTACGAAAAATCATTGTCACATGGCCGCCTTTCAAAAAATACCAAACGAATTAACACAGCCCTATTCGACCTATTGTACATGTACATTAATACTGCAGGTTATACAAGTAAACGAGACGAAGTGGCGGCTGAAATAAACACTATTTTAGACACAACAAGCAGTCTTAAAATAAAGGCAAAATGCTATTCAACTCTAAGTGATTATTACGCAACTATTGGCTGGCATGAGCAGGAGCTAAACTATCGGTTGCAAAATCTTGAACTTTCAAAAGCTGCTATGCAAAGAGGTGAGTTTAAAGGTTCAGATGCGGACTCTACTAATTTAGGAGTATCCTATTTCAATGTTGGTGATTTGTATGAAAGGAGCAATAACTATACCAAGGCGCAAGAGTATTACCGGCTGGCAAGGCCTTTGTTTTGGGATTATGTAGCCGGGCTTTGTGCATTTTACAAAGGAATTTCTATTACACATACAAGACTTCGACAAACAACCGAAGCAACATTATATGCAGACTCATTGATAAAATTAGTGGAGCAAAAACAGAATAATGAATCAGGATGGGGTGAAATGCTTGACTTATACCTTACCAATGCTGACTATTATCTTGACCAGCAAGATACAGTTAAAGCAATGCCTTATCTATTCGAGGCTGAAAAATGGATAGGCACAAAAATAACCGAGCCTATACAAATTGGTACGTTTCACTACGCAATGGGTAAGGCATTGGTGCGGCAGAAACAATACAACAATGCATTATCCCATCTAAAGGAAGCAGAAGCAGTTGGGCAATATCTAAGTGTAGCCGCTTTATCTGATGTGTTAAGAGAATTAGCAACTTGTTATGAAGGGTTAGGGGAATGGCAACAGTCAAGTACCTATTACGCAAAGTATTTACCACTGCGTGATTCTCTGGATGCAAATGCTGCACAACAAAGTATGGCCAATGCCGAAGCAAGATTTCAAAACAAAAACAAGCAGCAACAAATTGACTTGCAAAAAGCACAACTATCCTTTGCAAAAAAACAAAAGATATGGATGCTTGCAGGCTTAGCTGGGCTGCTATTAATTGCAGTTACCTTGTTTTTATTTTACAGAAATAAAAAACGTAACGCTGAAAAATTATCGATTTTAAATAGTGAGTTGGAAGCAGCCAACCGCACCAAAGCAAAACTTTTCAGCATCATCAGCCACGATTTACGTTCACCAATCAGCCAGGTGTATCAGTTCTTAAAACTGCAACAATTGAATCCACAGGCGTTAAATGAAACGCAGAAAAATGAACTGAGTAATAAAATTCAAACTGCCACCGGTTCTTTGTTAGAAACAATGGAAGATTTACTACTCTGGAGTAAAACACAGATGAGTGAATTTAAAACAAGTATTCAAAAAACTCCACTCCTGCCAATTATTGAATCTTGTCAGAATTTGCTACAGCTAAACAGCGAAGCAAAAAATATCCGCTACAAAAAAAATATTTCTGAAACCAGCACCGCACAAACTGACTCCTACTATTTACAAACCATCATCCGAAACTTATTACAAAATGCAGTAAAGGCTTCGCCTGAAAATGGAGAAATCAGCATCGGTACAGAAGAAACAAACAATGACCTCACTTTATATATTGAAAATTCGGGTACTTCCTTTACCCAGCAAGATTATCTGCAACTAATAAGCAGTGAAGAAAATGCCAAAAGCCTGAATGGGCTTGGATTAAGGCTGGCAGATGAATTATCAAAAAAAATCGGTGCTTCAGTACTGTTTACTACGCCACAAAATTTAATTACCAGGGCAGAAATAATTTTACCTAAAAAATAGCTCTTACAGTCCTTCGCCGATTTTTGTCCCCCGTTCAACGGTTAGGCAAAAAAAGCCCTGTTGTCACATCTATCTTTATACTACAAATATTTCTATTATGAAACAGCTACTGATTGTTTTCTTATTAACGCTATTTTCTATTACCGCTTTTTCCCAATCAAAATACTCCGGCGTTGGAGGCATAGAAACTCCCTACAAAGGCAAATACACTTTCACAGTAAAGCTGGATGAGAAACTAAACAAGTTGATTGTAGAAACAAATGCCCCGGTAACTGTAATGACACTGGAGACTTACACTCTCGAAGAGTTAGCTGTTCGCAAAGGAATTGAATACACCAACACTTTCACTAAAGTAGGTAACAAGTACTTGTATGACCTGAAAAAGCCGCTACTGAAAAATAAAGAAGCTTACTGGGTAAAAGTGTCCATTGGCAATAATGGTATTCCCTTGGGTGAATATTACTTTAAGAAAAAAGCAACCGCTGTTGCAATAGCTCCTGTTGAAGATACTCCGGTTACCGATAATGGAGAAGAAATAAAAGATGCGGCTGGGGCTACTGTTATAAAAACAAATATTAAATGTGCAGCCGGTAAAACAAAAGTTACCACTGCATTAAAAGCTTTAGAAGGTGTGACGGATGTAAAAATTGACATCGCCACCGGAAAACTAACCATTAACTACAGCAGCGATGGAACACCCTACACCACCCTTCTTTCCACTATTAATGAAAATGGGTTTGATGCGAATGGACAAAAAACTAACAATGCAACAATGAATCCATGTAAGCCAAAAGCATCCAACTAATTTAACAAAACAACCATGCGTCACTTACTTTCACTTTACTTACTAACTGCAATTGCAGTAGTAACCTTTACTACTGCTAATGCCCAAAAGGCGGTTTCCGATATCTGGCGCATTACTAAAAAAGTAAGAACCGATGCCAATGGACAGCAATACTCTTTCGAATATGCTTATAGTAATGATGGGCGGATTGAAACAGTAAACTATTTGTCGGCATCAGGGTCTGCCACGGTTACCATTAATAGTTTCAACTTTGGCAGAAACAATAAACCTTCTTCCTATGTTGTTACTTTTAACAATGAAAATTTAAAAGTAAATATTACCCTAAGATATGATGAACTCAATAGAATAACACAGTTAGAAAAAACAACTGGCGCCAGAGAAAAAACAGTCTTTAATTACAGGTATTCAAGCGGCTCATACATCATTATTCAGGAAAATGTAATTGGTCAGCCTGGCAGTATCAAAGACAACCGTATTACTTTTTATAATGAATTAGGTGACTATGTAGAAACAACATCAGATGCCGCTAGTCAAAGAATAACTTCAACTGTAAGACAAAAATCAGAACGCAATACTGAACTGGAACCACATCCAGATACATTTTTTGGCGGCTTTGAAGCTCCGGGTTTTCTTGGCACTATTGCCTATGGTAGTGAGCCACAACCTACCGCTGTAAAAGATAGAAATGGATTAATTACATCCATCACTTATAACAGTAGAAATTCCACCAGAAAATATGATTATACCTACACAAAACTAGGAGCAGCAGTAACAGAACCAGTACCATCAGGTAGTAAAATAATTATTATCACCAATATAAATTGCAGCAATGGCAAACAATTAGTAGAAAGAATTATCAAATCACAAGATGGTGTAAATACGGCAATCGTAGATATTCGCACCGGTAAAATGGCATTGGACTATAGCCCCGATGGTACACCGTATGTTGAAATAATAAAGCTGATTAATGAAGCTGGTTTTGATGCTGACAGAAGCAAATCAACAAATGCTGAAGCTAATCCATGCAAAGAAGCAGTGCCAGCAACAAAAACATTAACTATACAAACAACTATAAACTGTGAACAGGGAAAACAAATAGTAGAAAGAAGCTTGAGTGCAATGGAAGGTGTTACTAATATTAGTATTGATAGCAGAACAGGCAAAATTACATTAGACTACACCGGGGCAAGAACACCACAGCTAATTATTAAAAAAATAAATGATGCTGGCTTTGATGCTGACAGAAGCAAATCAACAAACCCTGATGCAAATCCTTGCATAGAAAAGCCAACAAATAGTGTTACCACTATCCTGACAAACATTAATTGCGCAGCAGGAAAAACAAAAGTGGAGACACTGCTAAAAGAACAAGATGGTGTTGTGGCTGCCACC
>JAYVKT010000171.1:0-5509 GCA_043768195.1 Chitinophagaceae bacterium
TTACCAACTTTGGCTTTGCTTTCCACAATATTTTCAACTACTGATACGTTTCCTTTGAAACTGTAGAGCATAAATTCATTTTGTGCAGATGCGACAAAGGCGGCCGTACAAAAAAGGATAAGGAAGTGTAACTTTTTCATCTTTTTGGGGTTTAAGGTTTAAACTAAAGATTTATTAATGGTGGTGTGGTTTAAACACCGTTTTATAATTAAATTTTTTGTGCATCCAAACTGCCCAGGCTTCATAAAAATAAATAACATCAACAGCCAGTACAATCGTAATCATGCTTAGTTTCAGATCCACCTTCAGCCGGTATCTGTCAAACAAATAAATACCAAGCCAAACAAAAAATATGGCTGAGGCTACCTGTAAAATTTTTGCTACTAAATGGAACCAGATATGGCTTTCAAGGTAATAACGGACGAAAAACGACATGTGCAGCCAGCACACAAAAATGGCAATCAACAGCGTTGCCCATAAAGGTACTTTTTTTATGTAGTTATTCTCTAATGCCATCGAAATAATATTGGCATGCACAACTATGCCGTTCATATCGGGGTGCGACTTGCCGGCAAATTTTTCATTCAGTGGTGTAAACTTCTTATCCTCAATGTCGTTTGGGTTTGTATTTACATAAGCCAGTAATGCAATTCTCCCTTCAATGCTGGAAGAATCAACATTATCTGTCAGGAGGTCTTCCCCATTAATAACCAGATATTGGTTTGTATGCCGGGTATAATTGATAATCAACTTCTTGTTAACTTTTTTTTCTAATTTTTTATAAGCCGTTGTGTCAAAAAGTTTAATTAGCGAAGAGGAAAATGAAGGGAGTACAAGCTTCTTATCATGATCGTCCTGCTTAAAAGGAAAATAGTTTCTTACGGTTTCTTTATCATCATTTGGGAAATTAACATACCCCAAATGGCTGCCTTTATCCAGAAAATAGTTACCACCTGCAATAAGTTTGTCTGTAGAGTCAACCTGGTATTTAGCGGCCAGTACTAAGTTTCTTGTTCGTTGTATTGTTGCAACCAGCAGTGAATCTTTCAGTAGATCTCTTGGCCCGTCAAACACAACATCCAGCCCAATAGTTTTAGGATTATACGAGGCTGTTTTATCTATCAAAAATGCTATGCCTTCACGGTCTGCCTGACCAATGTTTATAATTACTATATTACTATCAATGGGTGTGTTACTGGCTTTGCCGAGTTTAGAATAACTCAGATCATTAAAGTCAAAGTCTTTTAGCCCAAGTTTTATTGGATTTAAAACGCCGAGATTAAGTGGAATGGAACCAAGCACAACAATGAAGATAAATACCCAAATAGTAGCAAAAATTGTATCTCTTTCGTAAAGGTATTTGGTAAGGTGGCCGTGAACTCTTCTGGCATGGTGGCCTATGTGTTTATGCAGTGGTTTCTTCATCAAAATGGTTTAATGGCAGTGATGGTTCTTTAATAATGATTTCTTAAATGGTAGTAAGGTTGCAACTTTTTAATCCTTAACATATTCTCATATTATTTTAACAAAGAGGGTTACCCCGAAATTTTGTGCATTTACAAGCGGAAAAATTAGTCATTCCCCTGTAAATCCGTAATTTAGTAGGTCGAATTTATGCTAAAAAACCTATCCATAGTTCTGGCTTGCCTGCTTTTGGCAGCATCACTTCAGCCTGTGTATGGCCAATCGCCGCCAAAAGCTAGGGACACCACGATAACGGGGTCACAAACCTTTGCTATGGTAATGGGTATTTCCAACTATAAGTATGTTCGTCCACTTACCTATGCAGATAAGGATGCGGAGATGTTCCGGGATTTTTTAAAATCACCAGCAGGCGGAAAATTGCCAGATGACAATCTTTACACTTTGCTAAACGAACAAGCTACTTTGGCTAATTTCTATACCAAGGGGTTTGCCTGGTTAAAAGCAAAAAAGCTACAGAAAGGCGACCGGTTGTTTATCTACCTGGCAGGCCACGGTGATGCCATAGATGAAGACCAGTTTTTTTATCTCACTTATGATTGTAACCCTGCCGGGGATAAAAATAATTACCTGGTCGGTGGTGCCGTTCAATTGTACAATCTCAAATTAAAAATTCAAAAAGAAACGGGAAAAGGGGTTGAAGTGTTTTTTATAATGGATGCCTGCCGTAGTAATGAACTTCCGGGTGGTTCTGAAGGCCAGGGTTTTTTGAATGCGGCTATTTCGGAAAAAAGAGTAGGGGAAATAATTATGCTGGCAACAGGTGCTGGCCAGGAATCACTCGAAGATGCTTCTATTGGCAACGGACATGGGTTATTTACCTATTACCTGGTAGATGGCCTTGCCGGTGCCGCAGATTCAGTTGGCACCCTTGACAGATCTATTTCAGTTGCAGAAATACAGAAGTATGTAGAGAAAAATGTACCGTCCATAGCGCAACAACGGTTTAAACGAAAACAAGAACCATTCTTTTGTTGTCCGGAGAACGAAGCAAAAGTTGTAAGCATAGTAGATACAGCTTATCTGCGAAAATGGATTGAAGGGAAAAAATTGCAAAGCAGGGGTGGCGGCACTTCCTTTGCTCCAAAGACAAGAAACCTGGCTTTTGGGCCTGCCGATACATTGCTGATCGAAGCCTATAATTTATTCAACAATGCAGTGAAAGAAAGCCGGCTGATAGGTAGGCTGTCGGCAGAGTATTATTATGACCTGATGGAGGCAAAATTTCCCGGCACCTCATATACTGTAGATGCACAAACCACCCTCGCTGTAGAGTACATAAATTTTGCCCAGAGTAAAATCAATTTATACCTTGATTGTAAAGACGCCTCTTCCATACAACGGCTGCGGGCACAAATAGATGAAGAAGATAATACAGATGAAATTGCTACCAGCCTGAACAGAATGGAGAAAGTAGCGCAACAGGAATTTTATGAGGTTGGTTATATGCTGGAAAAGGCTATTATGTACATTACTGCTGACGATCCTGATTTTGCAAAGACGCTTATGGGCAGGATGTATTTTTTTAAAGCAAGGGGTTATTTTGGCAGAAACAGGAAGACGGTAGATATAAACAGTGCCTTTCAGTTTGCTTATACTGCTTATGCGTCGGATAAAAACGCCGCCTATATCCTCAATACATTATCATCATTGCATCTTGATAATAATAAAATTGACAGTGCTATTTTTTATGCAAAGAAGGCAATTATTTCGGCGCCTAAATGGAGGTATCCGTATGTTACACTGGCTTTTGCCTATAAAACACTGAACCGGCCTGACTCTGCTATTAAGTACTACCGCAAGTCAATTGAGGTGAGCCCCGACAATGCAGATGCTTATGTGGATCTTGGCCACTATTATTATTCTTTATCAAAAGGAGATTCTGCTGTGGCCTATTATGAAAAGGCATTGGTGATTGAACCTGATAATCCGTATGCCAGCAATAATATTGGGTGGGTAAATTATACCCGAAAAAATTATGACCGTGCCATCGTCTATTTTAAAAGAAGTATTGCAGCCAACCCAAAATTCATAAATGCTTATAATGGAATAAGCAAAACATTTTTTGAAACAAAACAGTATGACTCTGCCAGGATTTATTATTCCAAAGCTTTTGCCAATTACCAGGATAAATCAATTGTAAATGTTTATATCGGAAATTTTTATAAAGACCTGAAAGAGTATGATTCGGCCAAGGTTTATTACCGCATGGCGGCGGCATTGGATCCTAATTATGAAGAAGCTTATAATAATCTTGGTCGTGCCAGTTTTGCATTAAAGCAATTAGATTCTGCCAATTATTATTATCGGCGTGCATTACAGGCCAATCCTTATTCTGCATTTGCCCTTATAAATATAGGATTGGTGTTTAAGGAATTGAAAATGCCTGATTCCACCTACAGTTATTTTCAGCAAGCGGTACGGCTGGAACCCGGAAACCCTTCAATTCTTAATAACCTCGGTGTAGTATATGGGGAAGAAAAAAATTATGATTCCGCCAAGTCATATTTCAGGAGGGCTTTATCGGTAAAGCCTGATTATAAGCCGGCTTCAAAAAATATTTTAAAAATTTTCAGGGATTTAAATCAATTGGATTCTGTTACTAATTTCCTTCGGGGGGTATCATTGTTTGATCCCAATAGTGTTACATTCATCAATGATATAGGAATGGCCTTTTATGATCAGAAGCGATATGACTCTGCCCGGTTATATATCCGCAAAGCCATACAAAAAGATCCTCAGAACCCACAGTTGTATAACAATCTTGGCCTGATTTTCCAGGGGATGAAACAGTATGATTCCGCCAAGGTGAATATGCAAAAAGCATTTCGCCTGGATCCGGAGAACATTCTTTTCTGGTCTAATCTAAGTGGTGTGTTCAGACAATTAAAGCAATATGATTCGGCTGCTTTTTACTTTAAAAAGCAACTGATGCGTAAAGGCGAAATGAATGGGCAATCTTACCAGGACATTGGTAATTTTTACAACGACATGAAAGTATATGACTCTGCCATCGTTTATTACAGAAAAGTAATTAAGCTGAATGATAAGTATGCTGCTGCCTACTTCCGGATTGGTAATGCTTACCTGAGTATGGAAATGAATGACTCTGCCTTGCTTTATTTGCAAAAGGCCATGCAACTTAATCCCGATTTGCAAGGGGGTAGCCTTAATCTTGGACTGGCTTATCATGCTTTGCAGCGATACGACTCAGCTATTGTTCATTTGCAAAATGCTATACGCCTTGAACCAACAAAAGCAAAAACGTATTATCAGCTTGCCTGTAGTTATGCGCTGAATAATAAACCTGAGCAGGCTATTCTTTATTTACGGCAAGCTTATGAAAGAGGGTATAAGAATGTGGAAACCCTCATTACCGACCCTGATTTGTCGGGGTTAAAAAACTATAAAGAGTTTCAGGCTATTTTAGATAAGTACCTTCCGGATTGGAAAAACCGCCAGTAATTCTATTTGCTACCACTTCCCTGTGATTGATTTTGTCTTATATTTGCCATCCGATATAGTTCGGATGGCCCCGTAGCTCAACTGAATAGAGTATTTGACTACGGATCAAAAGGTTCCAGGTTTGAATCCTGGCGGGGTCACAAAAAAGCCGGACAATTTGCCCGGCTTTTTCTATTTTCAGCATTACACTTTCTCTTAGTCTTTGAACTTGGACAACAAACGCAGTATCTCCAAATACAACCAAACTATCGTTACCAGCAAACCAAAAGCACTGTACCATTCCATGTATTTAGGGGCTCTTAATTCAACACCTTTTTCTATAGTATCAAAATTAAGCAGCAGATTAAATGCAGCAAGACCAACTACCAATATAGAGAATCCGATACCGATTGGCGTAGCAGCGTTTGTAAAAGAACCAATTGGCGAGCCCATCGCCAGATAAGTAATCCACTGAACAAGATAAAATATCCCAATAGCCATTGTAGCAACTGTTACTACAGACCTTAATTTTTGAGTAACCTTAATAATCCTGTATCTGTACAACAGGAACATAATAAGTGTA
>JAYVKT010000172.1:0-6152 GCA_043768195.1 Chitinophagaceae bacterium
AGGTGAAGCCATTGTGTAATCCCGGTTCTGTTGGTCGTATTTTCCATTATTGCTTACTAAGAACGACTATTTCAACGTAGTGGTTGCGAATGCCGCAAACAAATATAATAGTGTTTAAACATTGATTATCTTTTTTTCTGTAAAATTTTTGTGAAGACATAAAAAACCCTCCGGCTAAAAGTCGGAGGGTTTACCAACTAACCCACTTGTAAAATATTGAACAACAATTGCTTAAGCAGTTTGCATCTCTTTAATTTTTTCCCTTATTTTTCCTTCAATTTCCTTTGCCAGTTCAGGATTATCCACCATCAATTGTTTTACTGCATCCCTGCCCTGACCTAATTTGTCATTATTATAACTGTACCAGCTACCGCTTTTCTGAACGATGCCCAGTTCTGTACCCATATCAACTATCTCACCTGTTTTGGAAATACCTTCTCCAAAAATGATGTCGAACTCAGCAGCCCGGAAAGGAGGAGCCACTTTGTTTTTTACCACTTTCACTTTAACGTGGTTGCCAATTGCTTCATCACCATCTTTTACCTGTGTTTGGCGGCGAATATCCAACCGAACGGAGGCATAGAATTTCAGGGCATTACCACCAGTAGTTACTTCGGGGTTGCCAAACATCACTCCTATTTTTTCACGAAGCTGGTTGATGAAAATGCAAATCGTATTTGTTTTCGAAATAGTAGCTGTTAATTTACGCAGTGCCTGGCTCATCAGTCTTGCATGCAAGCCCATTTTGCTATCGCCCATTTCTCCTTCCAGTTCACTTTTTGGAACCAGCGCCGCCACTGAGTCAATAACTACTACATCCAATGCGCCGGAAAGAATAAGGCGGTCGGCTATTTCAAGGGCTTGCTCACCATAATCTGGTTGAGATATTAAAAGATTATCAACATCAACGCCGAGTTTTTTTGCATAAGCACTGTCAAAAGCATGTTCGGCATCTATAAAGGCACACATTCCGCCTTTCTTTTGTGCTTCAGCTATTACATGAGTAGCCAGTGTTGTTTTACCAGAAGATTCTGGTCCGTATATTTCTACTACCCGTCCTCTTGGAAGGCCGCCAATGCCAAGAGCTACATCTAAACCTAAAGAACCGGTGGAAATTACTTCCTGCATTGTTTCGGCTTTATCGCCCATCATCATCACACTTCCTTTGCCGTAGTCCTTCTCAATCTTATCCATTGTAAGTTTGAGGGCTTTAAATTTTTCGCTGTTGGGGTTGGATGTTTCTGTTGCTTTTTCTGATTTTGCCATGACTTAAGTTTTAATTTTTCGTATTGTAAGCTAAGAAATCTTAGCCAGTTTCAAAACTAAATGATTTAGTAATATAAAGCTAATATTTTGGGGAATATTTTTAAGACATAAATGGGATTGTAAAAAATACCGTTTTGCGGGCATGGGGTTACAGATATAAAGCTGTACATTTTGCCAATGATTTTCCTACGTTTTTACACCTGTATTACTGCTATTTTTCTTGCTGGTTTATGTGCGGGGCAGCAGCCGAGGCTAGTGTTGCCGATTGGGCATACAGGAAGAATTCAATCTGCTTCATACAGCCCGGATGGAAAGTATATTGTTACAACTGCTTATGATAAAACCGCCAAGATTTGGAAATCATCTACCGGAGAACTGCTGATGGAGATCCTAAAACCCGATATTGTTAATAGGGCAGGGTTTAGTCCTGATGGAAAATATATAGCTATCTGTTGGGGGGATAATATTTTTGATCTTTCTATTTCAAATGCGTTTACCGGCGAAACAGTTATGGAAGTGGAAAACGCTTACCTAGCTACCTTTAGCCCTGATTCAAAACATGTATTAACCGGCAATATTAATTATGCTAAAACCTGGGATATTGTTTCCGGAAAATTGATCAAAGAATTGCCAGGGTTAATCAATTTAACAACATCTGTTGCATACAGTCCCGATGGAAAATCTATTCTTGTATCGGGTAAAGGTCATTCAATATTATATGATGCAGGCAAAGGAGAAATAATTCGTGAAATACAAGGAGGAGAAGCTCACTACAGTCCGAATGGGGGTTTGATTATGACCACAGACACTTTGGTTTCGAAAGTATGGAATACAGGTGACGGCAAACTTATCGGTGTAATTAATGGGTTTTCGGGAAAATTTGATCCCAGTGGAAAATATATTACTTCCATATCCCACGACCCCACACAAGGGCCTTGCATAAACATTGTAGATGCTGTTACCCAAAAATTGCTGAAGCAACTAAAAGGTTATGAAGAAAGAATAACCAATATTGATTTTAGCCCGGATGGTCAGTTCCTTCTTTCTGGCTCAAATGATAAACAGGTCAGAATATGGAACCTGAAAGAAGGATCCCTGGTTAGAATTAAAGATCATGGAAGGTCAATTATTACGGCTATGTTCAGTCCGGATGGTAACTACTTTATCGTAGCAACAGAAAGCAATTGTAATACATGGAATGCATTAAACGGAAATCTTCAGCAAGAGTTGAAAGGGTACACATCCTATGTATGTAAGGCTGAATTTAGTCCAGCTATTCCTGATGATAGATTAGGAGGCAAGCATATTTTAATTGCGACCGGGGGAGATAATATAGCAAGAATATGGGGAGCGAATACAGGACAACCGGAGTTAAAATTGAAGGGCCATACCGACTATTTGGCTTCTGCATCATATAGCCCTGATGGAAAATTTGTTGTTACTGCGTCATCAGACCATACAGCAATAATATGGGATGCGACAACTGGAAAAATTGTTCGCACATTATCGGGACATACGAAAGATTTGTATGATGCAAAATATAGTCCCGATGGAAAATATATTGCTACCGCCAGTTTAGACAATACAGTTGGCATTTGGAATGCACAGAATGGCGAAGTAGTCAGCATTATAAAAGGAGAACCTTTTCAATCTGTTTTTTTCGATGCTTCTGGCAAAAATCTTCTTACGACTGATTTTATGGGTTTTGTTATCAATTGGAATATTGCGGATGGGACAATGATTTGGAAAGCAAAAGCGTTTATAAAATTCTTAGGAAATGCTGTTTTTAGCTCTGATGGAAAGTTAGTATCGAGTGCTTCCAGTTATCAAGGGGCGGAATTATTAAATGCAACAGATGGAAAACGAATCAGGGTGTTTGGTGGTCATAGTGATATGGTTTATTGTGTTGCCTTTGATCAGGATAACAAATATGTCATTACAGGCTCCTTAGACAATTCAGCTATGGTGTGGGATGCAACAACTGGAAAAATGGTTGTAAAACTGTCTGGCCATATTAGTGCAGTAAACAGTGTAATGTTTAGCCCCTCCGGAAAACGTATACTTACCGGCTCGGCAGATAACACAGCTAAGATATGGGATATGCCTTCCGGCAAACTACAAGCAACATTTATCGCTGTGAATGAAAATGATTATTTAACACAGATTTCGTCGGGTTATTATCAAAGCAGCATTAATGCGGCCCGGCTTTTACATTATGTAACGAAAGATTTAAATGTAATTTCTTTCGAACAACTAGATGTAAAATACAACCGACCTGATAAAGTACTCGAAGCAATTGGTAATACAGACACGGCATTAATAAAAAGCTATCGAAAAGCCTGGAAAAAAAGAATTATAAAATTAGGTATTGACACGACAGCTTTCAGAGATGGCTACAGTGTACCGGAAGCCGATTTTACCAACAGAGAGGCTATTGAATACGAACAAAAAACAGGAACACTAAAACTACTTATCAAAGGGAATGATAGTACATATAAATTGGATCGTTTTAATGTTTGGGTAAACGAATCCCCCGTTTTCGGCCAACGGGGCATTAGCATCCGAAGAAGGAACAAGAATGATTTTGATACGACAATTACAATTAAACTTTCACAAGGAGAAAATAGAATTGAAACCTCCATCACCAATGTAAACGGAACAGAAAGCTACCGTATGCCGCTTACTGTAAATTACACTCCTGCTGTAAAACAAAAAGAATCTGTTCGCTTTATTGGTATCGGTATAGACCAATTTGCTGACAATAAATACAATTTGCAATACAGTGCTAAAGACATCAGGGACTTGTCCAAAAAACTAAAAGAAAAATATAAAGAGGATATTATTATTGACACATTGTTCAACCAAAACGTTACGGTCAGCAATGTAAAAGCCTTAAAACAAAAACTGCAAGCAACAACTGAAAACGATAAGGTTATTATTGCTTACTCCGGTCATGGTATGCTGAGTAAGGACTATGACTATTATCTCTCCACCTATTCTGTCAATTTCGATAAGCCAGAACAAAACGGATTGCCCTATGATGAACTGGAAAATTTACTCGACAGTATTCCTGCCAGAAAAAAACTGATGCTCATAGATGCCTGCCACAGCGGCGAAGTGGATAAAGAAGATTTGATAACCCTGAATGCAAGTAATGATTCATTAATAAAAGGCCTGAAACCTGTTGCTTACAAGAAAGAGGGGCAGTTAGGGTTAAAAAATAGTTTTGAACTGATGCAAAGCCTGTTTGTAAACGTTGGTAAAAGTACCGGTGCCACCATTATTTCCGCAGCTGCCGGAACTCAATTTGCACTGGAAAGAAACGATCTGAAAAATGGTGTGTTTACTTATTCTATTCTTGAAGCCATGAATAAATATTCAACACTAAAAATAAGTGAGTTGAAAAAAATAGTTGGCGAAAGAGTGGAACAACTGACCAAAGGATTGCAAAAGCCCACCTCAAGAAACGAAACGATAGCAGTGGATTGGAATCTGTGGTAAAATATTTTTAAAATACTATTGAGGAAACAAGTTTAATTTGTTAACAAGGAATAATTTTTAAACATGAAATCTTTTTTTGCTTCTCTGGCCATGCTCTCGTTTATGGTTTGTAATTCGCAGAATATTCCTTCTATGGCTCCAAATGAAGTATCAAATAAAAAAATGCAGGGTAACTGGATTATTTGGTATAACTCAAAATGGTTACCAACCACTATAAGGGACAGTGCGGCTTATTACAGAAAAATAACATTTCTGGACGATAAGCCAATTGGAAAGGTAACCGACTATTACAAATCCGGAAAAAAACAATGGGAAGGTACCCTTTATTCTTTTGAACCTGAGTTGATAGATGGACTTGCAATATGGTATCATGAAAATGGTAATAAAAATGTAGTGCGGACCTTTAAAAAAGGACTACAACAGGGTTTAGAAACATATTATTTTGAAAGTGGAAAAACAGAAAGTAAAACCAATTTCACAGATGGCATTAAAACAGGCCGGGTAGAAGTGTTTTATGAAAACGGTAAAAAACAAGTTGAAGGCTTCTATAGAGAAGGGGAAAAATCTGGAAAGTGGTATTGGTATTATGAAAACGGAAACAGGGCGATAGAAAAAGAGTATAAAAATGATCAATTAAATGGCCGGTATTTGGAATATGATAAAACCGGTAAGGTAATAAAACAAGAAGCGTATATAGACGGAAAATTAAAAGAGAATCCCGCATCAGATAACTCAGATTTCTTAAAAAAAGATTTGGAAAAAGTTGAAAACTACTTAGTTCTAAATGTTGAAAAAATATACAGGGAGGGCATATACTTTTTAGACAATAAAATTATTAACAAACTTGGGCTGATGTATACCGAAACTCAGCAATACAAACACCTCTCAGAACTTCTCTTGCCTGCAAAAAAAAAGGATAGCCAAGGTTTCATAAATATAGTTTTTGACCGGGTTTCACTAAATAAATTTCCGATACTATTATACCTGATTATAAACGCTAAGTCTCTAGGAACTCCCGAAGAAAAGCAATCCTGGGCTAATCTTTTACCTCTGATGAATGATAAACAAAAAAATAATCTGATTGAGATTTTATTAAGAGAAACAATTAAACTAGAAGCAATAGAATTAAAGTATGATGTTGCAAAGAAAATAGTAAAATATAAATACTTGCAAAAATGGAGTGTACAGAAGCCGGATGAAAAGAGTAAAAAAGATTTGACTATTCCTTTATTGGATTTGCAAAAAGATATTTTAAAGTTTCTGAAATTTAACGAATCACTGGTCTATATCAGCAGAAAGACATTGGCTGAAAAGCAGTTTAGAATGCAATGTCTTCAAATAGAAGCTGAATTAAATTCTGTAATGTATGCCGCTGGTAATTTTTT
>JAYVKT010000173.1:0-4652 GCA_043768195.1 Chitinophagaceae bacterium
CCACAACCAATTGGTAATAGTGCCGCTGGCAACATCTGAGGTATCGGTAAACTGTGCATAGGTATCACTCAGGCAAACTTCAGGTAATATAAAGCCGGGATTCGGTTGTGGATTCACTGTTACATTCCGTGTTAATATTGGATTACTTACACAACCTTTATCAGTGGTTACTGAAAGTGTTACTGTATAATTTCCTGCGGCTGCATATGTATGAACAGGGTTTTGCAACGTAGAAGAGGTTGCATCGCCAAAGTTCCATGTCCAGCCGTTTAATGCACCTGCATTTGGAGTGGACAAGTCAGTAAACGTAAGCACTTTTGTTTCGCAGGTAGGGCTTGTAACATTGAAATTGGGAGTTGGTAGTGGATTTACCAAAATAGTTCCAGTGGCAGTTTTTTGCAAACAAGTACCGGTGGTTGTTACGGTATAATTAAAAGTACCTGATACACTTGGCGTGCCGCTAATGGTAAATATGCCGCCGCTATAAACACCATTTACTCCTGCCGGCAAACCACTTACAGTTCCCCCAGTACCGCCACCTGAAATAGCATAACTGATATTCGCAATAGTACTGTTGATACAAAGTTCCTGATTAGTAGTTCCTGCTGCCGATGATAAAACAATATCTGCATCAGGATTTACTGTTATGGTACCTGATGCATTTGTTTGCAAACAAGTGCCGGTTGTATTTACCGTATAATTATAAACGCCAATTGCGGTTGGGCTACCGCTAATAGTCAATACACCAGCAGCGAACACACCATTTACACCTGGTGGAAGACCGCTAACTGTGCCACCGGTGCCACCACCACCAATTGCATATGTAATGTTTGCAATTGTAATATTTATACATAACGACTGGTTTGTAGTTCCGGCAGGTGATGAAAGTGATATTGTTGCATCCGGGTTAACAGTTATTGTACCTGATGCAGTTGTTTGCAAACAAGTACCGGTTGTGTTTACGGTGTAGTTATGTGTTCCTGTTGCAGTAGGTGTTCCTGTAATAGTGAATACACCTGCAGTGTATGAACCAGTTACTCCTGGGGGCAATCCTGATACAGTACCCCCGGTGCCACCACCAGTGATATTATAACTAATATCAGTAATTGGAATATTGATACAGAGTGATTGAGTATTAGAACCTGAGGTTAGTGAGATAGCAGCATCGGGGTTTACTATTATTGTACCAGTTAATGAAGTGGGCAGGCAAAGCCCTGTTGCAGTAACCGTATAATTATAAGTGCCGGGTATAGTAGGTGTACCGCTAATAGAAAAGACACCTGCAGCATACACCCCATTTACACCTGCAGGCAAACCGGATGCAGTAGCATTATTGCCCCCACCGCTTATTGTATAATTTATATTACCAATTGCGATATTCTCACAAACAGACTGGTTATTTGAACCAGATGTTAACGCAAGCCCGGTATTTGCATTTACAACTACAGCCACCGATGAGTTAGTATAGGTAGTGACACAAAGTGAGGATCCTGTATTTTTTATACTGTCTAAGTAATAAGTATATGTACCCGCTACAGTAGTGGGAACTGGTACTGTAATGATATTAGTTGCCGAAGGCAGATGGATAGCAGAGCCGGCATTAATGTGATAACTAAAAGTATAAGGGGCTGTGCCATCAGCAGCAGTAAAAGTAATATTGGGTTCAGGGTCATTTACACAAACAGTTGTGGCACCTGCTATAGTAGCTGTTGGAATTGGTGCTACAGTTACCTGTTTTGTTATTTGGGCACTAATACAACCCGGAGTTGTTATGGTTGAAAATGTAACAGTATAAGTACCAGGCCCTGAAAAAATATGCGTAGGATTTTTGAGCCCGGATATATTAGCTGCACCACTTGCAGGGTCACCAAAATCCCAGTTCCAGATATAGCTTGGCCGTGGAGTGGTAGTGTTATCTGTAAACTGAACGGCTTCTGCTACACAACCGCTATTAATAATATTAAAATCCGCAACCGGTGGATCAAAAACATTTAGATCGAATTCTATTTCCTGTTCGCTACCACAGCCATCAAGATTAGGTTTGTAAACAGTCATGGTTACAGGAAATGTTCCGCTAATATTAAAAGTGTAGATGGTGGGCAAAGAATACCAGAATAATGTTATTCCGTTAACAACTGTAGTGGAATCAGGACCTCCAGAACCTGGAGTACAGCTTGTATATTGTGTGAGTACAGTACTCGGTATTGGAGGACCAGGTAATTGTGTTAAATCCCAGAGTATAGAATCTGCACAATATGGCAGAGACACTTTAAAGCGAAAAGGCGACCCTTTACAAACAGAGGGGGTAGGCTCAATTCCGTACTGAGTTGATACACCAATTTGCTGATAAAGGTCTTTAACATTTGTTCCTGCGGAATAGGCATAAGATTCAAAATTTGCACTAAAGCCGTATGCAATAGCATTATAACCGCTGTCAGCGAGAAGTCGGTATGAACCGGGTGCTCCTAATAACTGCTGTAAATATGAATAGCCAGGCAAAGGCCCGAATGTTTGCCATGTTCCTGTTGGTGGAGTTAAAGCTCCTCCATTAAACGATATTCGGAAGCTTGGTATTGCTATTGTTTTTATTAAAATGTTCACCCATTGCCGTGTTATTGCTTGTTGAGAAGACGAAAAGATAGTAATGTCGCTAATGTTTTGCTCAATAGGATTTAATAAAACCATATCTGGATCGCCAAAACCACTGCCGCTACAATTTTGGCGCATAGCATATTGAATTACTGCAATTGGTTTATCAGCAGTAATGCTAGTAGCTGAGTTCAATACAAGCGGTGTTGTATTAAAAGTGGCGGGATATATTTGCCCTTCATTTAATGTAGCCACCAATAATCCGTTAAATAAAACATTCGTATTATTTTCTGAGGCCAGTATCCTGTAAGGGTTACCATTTGGATAATCGCCAAAAGGAACAAAACCAAAGTTTTTTCCCCATGTGCTTATGGGGTATTGTTGTTGAAACAATGGGTCAAATGAGTTTCCTGTAGCACAGCTACTTGTGCCAAATGTTACTGCTGAACTACCAGAGAAAACCGCTATAGGCAAACACCCTCCACCTGAAGAAGCAATTGATTCAATCAAGGAGCCTGTCAAATCCTGATCAGATTGATATTGATACATATCCCCAACTAATGGTAATGTAATAGTGAATGCCGTTCCAAGGGTACCGTTAGTCCTTGGAGTAATTTTAACTTCTGTGTTGGGTTTTGTTGCAATAATTTGAAATTGTGATTTTGCAAAGTATGTACCTGAATTAGCACCAGCCTGATTGAAACTGGTAGCATAGTATCTTTTTCCCAATACATTTATAGGCAGTAATAAAGTTGCAGCACTACGGGCAGCACCCCATTGTTGAGCATAAGCTACTACTGCTGGTTTGCCAGGATCTGTTTTTATTTTAATTGATTTTTGTATAACTGTGCCTGATTCCCCATTGCTGATATGGCCGATTGAATGAGGAATTTGTATTTCCTGCAGCCCGTTAGCAGGGATATTAAAAGTTGCAGAAAAAGCACCATTCGTCATTGTTATCGTTCCGCTACTAGCTTTGTCAGAAGTTATCCAAATACTTAAGGTAGCCAGGTTAGTTCCGCTTGGCACATGCTGGGGAAAGCAAAGCCAGAATTCTTTCCCTTTATTAGAAAAATCCTGAGCATGGGATATACTACCACATAACATGGTCAGTACAAGGGTACTTAAAAGGTAAAATTTTCTCATTTAATCCAATGTCCTGAGGGTGAAAGAAAGTGGAGACAAATTTAGTAAAAACTAATTGGATTTGCTACGCAAGTGCAACCAATCTGGATAATTGGTTAGCAGCATCTGCCCATCGTACATATACTATCCGTAAATGGCCACCGTACTCCGCAGCCTCCTCTTTCCAATATTAATGACAAGCTTTTAACCCCAATTATTTATAAAATTTTCGATTAATAGTTATTGATTTTAAAAAAAATAGTTATTCGTTTTATACATAAAGCAATAAACGACTTTAAATGATATAAAATATTGATTTTCAATTAATAACAATATGCTTTTATTTTTTGTTTAAGTAGACAAATAAATCGACAAATGCTTAGTATTTGTTTGTAAATATTTAAATTTTAATATTCCAACAAACTATATAATCAATTATATTACAAATATTTACTTAAAAAAAATATTACTTCAATAATTCGCTGAATAAAAAATTAGTGCTTTCGATAAAAAACTAACTTACTTAGTGCAAAAAAGAGGTTTAGGCAAAATTATTTAACTCCTTAGATACCACCTTTACTCTATTTTGCAGATGCTAAGTTTGTACAATGAAAATTCACCTCCCCTCCTTTCTTTTCATTTTCCCGGCGGTTTTTTTATTCTCCTGCGGCCAGATAAAAGAGCCCGACTTTAAGGGAATTGAGAATGTAAGGGTGAATAAGGCCGGACTGAAGGAATCTGTACTTCTTCTCGACCTTCACTATTTTAACCCCAATAAAACCAGGGTTAAGTTGAAAAGTGCCGAAGGCGATGCCTGGATTGAAGATAATTTTCTGGGGCATTTTACAATGGATAGTTTAATCCATGTTCCTGCCATTGGGGACTTTCGGGTGCCTGTTAAATTACAGGTTGATATGAGCAAGATTATAAAAAACTCT
>JAYVKT010000174.1:0-3074 GCA_043768195.1 Chitinophagaceae bacterium
ATGGCTGAGTTTTTTGTTTGTGATGACGGGTATGATGCTGCGCCTGATATTGGTGCTATTTTATTTTTCCTTCTTTAAATATATTATCCTCATCATCGGTTCGCCGGTATATGCTTATCTGAGTGAAAAGACAGAGGCTATTATTGAAGGAAAAGAACATGTCTTCAACTGGCCTGATTTAAAAAAAGATTGTATCCGCAGTATAAAATTGGCGTTGCGAAATGGTGGCTGGCAATCCGTTTATCTTATTGCATTAATCCTTTTATCACTGGTACCAGTAATCGGCTGGATAACACCTGTCATAGCTTTGCTAATGGAATGTTACTATTTTGGCTTCTCCATGCTTGACTACAGTTTTGCCAGAGCAAATCTTACTCCTTCTCAAAGTATAGCTTTTACAGGAAGACATAAAGGCCTGGCGATTGGTAATGGCTTGCTATTTTATATCATGCACCTTGTTATCATATTAGCACCGGCTTATGCCATCATTGCCGCTACATTAAGTGTTCATAAAGTAAAAAATAATTAACAGGAATGGCAACTGTTTACCTGATACCATCTGTGCTATCCGAAGACGGCCTTGATGCAATTCCGCCATATATTCCTGATGCCATAAAAAAATGCGAGATTTTTTTTGCAGAAAGCGAACGGACAACCCGACGCTATTTTAAACAACTCTGGAAGGCTCGCCTGCCGGGGCAGGAAATGGTGATTGATGAATACGAATGGCATACAGTGGCAGACAATCCGCAGGCACCGGTTATTTTCAGACAAAAGTTGAAAGAAAATAAAAATATTGGTATTATCAGCGATGCTGGCTGCCCCGGCGTTGCCGATCCGGGACAGGCCTTAATAGCCATTGCACAAGAAATGAATGTGGAAGTAAAACCATTAGTCGGTCCAAATTCTATCTTATTAGCTTTAATGGGCAGTGGTATGAACGGTCAGCAATTTCAGTTTGTTGGTTATTTGCCAATAGATAATGTGCAGCGTACAAAAGTTATTAAAGACCTGGAAGCAGAATCGGCAAAGAAAAAATGTACCCAAATTTTTATTGAAACCCCTTATCGCAATAACCAACTTATAGAAGCCTTGCTGAAAACCTGTAATCATTCAACAAAACTTTGTATTGCTGTTGATATTACCGGAAATAACGAATGGATAAAAACCAAAACAATTACCGATTGGCAAAAAAATAAACCGGACATTCATAAACGTCCGGCTATCTTCCTGTTGTATGCGGGTTAATAGAATTATTCTTCTTTCATTGAAATAATACTGTCGACAATATATTTTGTATTCCCCCGCCATGGCACAGCACCGTGATACTCTTTATAGTGAAGATCAAACCGCTTGCCGCTATTGGCAGCGAGTATTTCATAAATCTTCTTACTCTTAATAGAAAACTCAAACTCATACGACTGAATTGACCCTGCAACTTTGCTACGATATCCCTCCTGTATAATTTTGCCTTCATATGTTTTGAAAACGTTCCCTTTTTTTACAGCATAATTCAGGTGGCCGCTTTTCACTCCATCACCAAAGACAAAGAAAAATTTAAAATAAATAAATACAAATAAGGCAAGAACAAATAAAATAAGCAAGCCCCTGCCAAACCGTTTGAATCGGGATGCTTTTTTGGGAGTTGACTGTTTCTCTGGCGATGTTACCGATAGTGGGGTATTTTCAAGTTCCATGTAGCTGGGTTTTATAACAAAATTTTACTGTACAAAGTCAATTAATATTATACATTTGTACTCAATTTACAACTTGTTTGTAAACATGAGTAACATTCTGACACATACAAAGCAATTTGCCTTTCATGCACCCATTACTTGTGGAGTGTATGCAGTTGGTTATGATGTGTTTACTTTTTCCCGCCCACGACGTCGCCCTGTATTCTGACAGGACGAACCCCTCACCATGGGCCCTTGTCAGTGAAGCAAATCCCGCAACAACATTTTTCGGACTGGTGAGCCTTTATATTTCAAGCTAAGTACAGATGGACAATCAGAACATTATTATCAGGGTGGCAACTGCGACTGATAAAGTTTATTCAAAAACAATAACCGATGAAATGGGTGCTTCCGCAGCGGCACGGGGTACTGGCATTGCCAAACGCAGCCCTGAGTATATTGAACAAAAAATAGATGAAGGCAAAGCGGTAATTGCGGTTACTGATCACAATGAATGGGTAGGATTTTGTTACATAGAAACCTGGAGCCATGGAGAGTATGTAGCTAATAGCGGATTAATTGTAGCACCGGCTTTCAGAAAAAGTGGTGTTGCAAAAACTATTAAGAAAAAAATATTCAACCTCTCCAGGGAACTGTATCCTGAATCGAAAATATTTGGCCTGACCACTGGCTTAGCGGTAATGAAAATTAATTCCGATCTGGGTTATGAGCCTGTTACTTATTCTGAGCTAACACAAGACGAAGCTTTCTGGGCCGGTTGCAAAAGCTGTGTGAACTATGAGATACTGATGAGTAAGGAAAAAAAGAATTGTATGTGTACAGCCATGCTTTATGATCCCAAAGATCACTACGAGCCAGAAGAAACAAAAGAATTTTTTAAGAAAAATGTGAAGGGTCTGGAAAGATTGCTAAAGTTTAAACAATGGAAGTTGCTGAAACCATTTCTGAAGCCCCCAACCCCTAAAGGGGAGAATGGCGCAAATGACTCTAAATCAAGAAAATTTTTTCAGACCTTATTTAATCATAGTCATTAATCATTTTCTACTACCCTAATA
The DNA here is from genome assembly GCA_043768195.1 of Chitinophagaceae bacterium. Classification (GTDB taxonomy): domain Bacteria; phylum Bacteroidota; class Bacteroidia; order Chitinophagales; family Chitinophagaceae; genus JJ008. The sequence continues at coordinate 2,753 of JAYVKT010000174.1, forward strand.
AATAAAAAATGAATTCATCAAATTATAAAGATTCTCAAAACTCCCCTTTAGGGGTTGGGGGCAAAGTTGTTTTAGGTTTTAGTGGAGGATTAGATACTTCCTATTGTGTAAAATATTTTACCGAAGAAAAAGGATACGAGGTACACAGCATTATAGTAAACACCGGCGGCTTTAGTGAAGAAGAACTTAAACAAATAGAAGCCCATGCATATAAACTAGGAGTAAAGTCACACAAGACGGTGAATGCAGTGAAAAGCTACTACGACAGCATTATCAAATATTTGATTTATGGAAATGTGCTGAAGAATAATACGTATCCGCT
>JAYVKT010000175.1:0-2176 GCA_043768195.1 Chitinophagaceae bacterium
GCCCCTTCCAGTTGATGCGCCGGCATATCAACCTGCTGTTCAGCAAATTTGTTCAATAAGAAAAAATTGGCCTTCCCTTTTTTATTTTCATCCAGCAGATGAACAGCCTGCAAGCCTTCGTGTAAATCATTCACCACATAATAACTGAGGTAAGGCTCCAGCACATTTTCCAACGCCGTTCTGTATTCTTCGTTTACATACAACACATCTGAAAGAATAGGTGAACTATAGTTCCAGTTCGAATTATTATGCAGAAATTTTACAGAATCAGGATAGCCCTCCATCGAATCAATCATGCTTTTCAGCAAATCATGTTCATTCTTTTTAGCATCTAACTTCCTGTTTTCTTCGGCCAGGTTATTACGAAGGCCATCTAAGACAGCTTGTGTTTGTAATATTTGTTCTTTGGTATTTTCCTGGTGATGCTGTAGCTGTTCCAGATCCACTTTCTTAATACCCAGTTCTTTTTCCTTTAATCCCCTGTCATTATCGAGATGCTGACGTTGATCTTCCCGCTGCTTTCTTTCTTCTTCTATTTGTGCAATGACCCGCTGCTGGTTAGCTACCGATGTATCTGCTACGGCCACTTTCTTTTCTGCATCAAACTGGCTGCGCTGTAACTGCTGGTTTTCACTGCGAAGGTTATCTAATGCCCGGCGTTTTTCATCCAGCACATTTCGTCTTGCATCCACTTCCTGGCGCAGTTGCTCCAGTTGTTCATTTAATCCTGTTAATGCCTTTTCTTCTTCTTCCACCTGCATGGTGGTGAAGCCGATGCTCTCATCAATACCTTTAAGGTTGCCTTCTGCTTTTTGCAAGAAATCTTTCAGGCTGGTTTCTTTTTCTTTCAGGTGTTCAAGGCGTTGGGCAGATAGATTTTTATCATTCTCTTTACTGCGGACAGTTTGTACCATTTCATTGAAAGCATGCTGTAAGGCCTGCAACTGCTTTTCTTTTTCAATGAAAGTTAATTTTTCCTGCTCCAGTGCGGCTTCATCATTCGCTATTTCTGCTTCTAATTTTATCCGCTTGTCAGTTTCTACATCCTGCTGTTCGTTCAGTTCTTTGTAAGTAAGATTGAAGCCTTCCAGCGATGCTTTGGCCAGTTCAATACTTACTTCACGATAATCCTTTTTTATCTCATGGTATTTCTCTGCCTTTTTTGCCTGGCTTTCGAGTGCCTTTAACTGGTTGTTGATTTCAAAAATCAAATCTTCTATCCGGGCAAGATCCTGTTCGGTAGCATCTAATTTTTGTTTCGCCTCTTTTTTCCTGGTTTTATAAATGGAAATACCGGCGGCTTGCTCCAGCATGCGGCGGCGGCTATTGTCTTTGTCTTTGATCAAATCATCCACCATGCCCAGCTCTATGATGGCGTAGCTGTCGGTGCTGATACCTGTATCCATAAACAGGTTCTGTATGTCTTTCAGCCTGCACTGCACATCATTCAGCCGGTATTCACTTTCACCACTTTTGTAAAACTTACGGGTAATGGTGACGGTGCTAAACTCCGTAGGCAGCAGATTTTTAGTGTTTTCAAATGTGAGGCTAACCTCAGCAAGGCCGCTGGCACTGCGGGTTTTGGAACCATTGAATACCAAACTGTCTAAGTTCTCACTTCGCAGGTGGCTGATTTTTTGTTCGCCGATAACCCAGCGAATGCTATCCACAATATTTGATTTACCACAGCCATTGGGGCCTACGATGCCCGTTATATTATCGTCAAAACTTACTACAGTTTTGTCAGCAAAACTCTTAAAGCCCTTAATTTCTAAACTCTTTAATCTCACGGTCTTCTATTTAAAAGTAATCGTTAAGTCAGCGGCGAATTTACATTAAACAAAGTGAAAACAAGGTTTGGCTATCAGGCAGTTATTAACAATGATGGGTTAAAAATGTGAGTAGAAAAATGAAGGGGTTGGCGAGGTGGATTAATGAGATTCTCTATTGTGACGCTAAATTGAATGGCGTTTAAGTTGGAACGATATTTTTAATTTCTAATGACGCATTAAGTAAGTTTAGGTAGTAAAAAAAATCAGTACTCGCATCAAACTATGTGAATAGTGAATAAATAAGGCATTGAGATACCAAAAATGACAAGTTGTAAAGACGTGTGGATAAGCATTTTTATTTGTAAATCTTTTCACTACTTTCATTGTAGAAACAAAAAGAGGCA
>JAYVKT010000176.1:0-2805 GCA_043768195.1 Chitinophagaceae bacterium
TTTCCCCATAGCAATCCAATAACAATTTTCCTTTAGTGCCAATAAATAAAACACCACCATCCCAGTTACCAAATGGTTCATCTGGCAATAATTCCTCCGGTCTTTCTGGCAACAATCCCCCATCATGCCAGGATACATTAATTTTTCCTTTGCCATCAGTTCTCGGATACGTTAAATGAATAATGGAAGAAGGCGGACAGGCATCTGTATTTTGCGTATCGTTCCACATTTCTTTCCATACACTTGCCACACTGCATTCTGCTGATTCAGGATAAAGAATAGGAAGTATGCGGTAAATAGGATCCATAATATGACAAGCCATGTCGCCCAATGCGCCGGTACCAAAAGCCCACCAGCCCCGCCAGTTAAATGGCAGGTAGGCAGGATTGTAATCTATTTGCTTTGCCGGGCCAAGCCATAAATTCCAATCCAATTCGTTTGGTGTATCATGTTTACCTGTTGGCGTAGCAATCCCTTGCGGCCACACCGGACGATTCGTCCATGCCTGTGCTTCGGTAACTCTTCCTATCATGCCGGCATCAATCATTTCTTTTGCCTTACGAACACCATTACCAGAGCCGCCCTGATTGCCCATTTGTGTTACTACTTTATATTTCTTTTCTGCCTGTGTCAAAATTCTTGCCTCATAAATATCGTGGGTCAGTGGTTTTTGAGTATAAACATGTTTGCCCAATTGCATAGCTGCTAATGTGGCCACCGCATGAACATTATCAGGTGTTGAAATACTACAGGCATCAATATTATTTTTCTCTTTTGCCAGCATTTCCCTGAAATCTTTATAGTAAGGTGCTTTGGGAAATCTCTCTCTTGATTTTTTAGCTTCCCTGTCGTCCACATCACACAAGGCCACAATATTTACAAAAGGGCTTTTTGCAAATTGTGACAGGTCACTTTCTCCCTTTCCCCCAACACCAATGCCTGCAATGTTTAGTTTATCGCTTGGTGCAACAAAACCACGGCCTAACACATGGCGGGGAACAATAAAGAATCCAGCCCCGACCAATGCTGAATTACGGACAAAATCTCTGCGGGATATAGAACTGCCTTTCTTTGTTGGAGTCATTGTTGTAAATTTTCACCAAGTTTACATTAAAATTATAAGATGGCAATCAACTGGGAAGATTTTGAAAAAATAGATATGCGGGTCGGGACAGTAATTGAAGTAAATGATTTTCCCAAAGCCCGGAAACCTGCCTACCAGCTTACCATTGATTTTGGCAGCGATATCGGTATCAAAAAATCATCGGCGCAGATAACTGCACATTACAAAAAAGAGAATTTGCTGAACCGGCAGGTGATTGCTGTTGTTAATTTTCCGCCTAAACAGATTGCTGACTTCATTAGTGAGTGCTTAGTGCTGGGTGTGTATGATGAAAACAAAGACGTAATTTTATTGCAACCTGCACATTCCACTTTAAACGGAATGAAGATTGGCTGATAATGGCTGAAACCTATACTACATATTATCATTCTCCTGTTGGGTTGCTAAAGATTAGCGGCACCAACGACTATATCAGTGAAGTAACATTTCATGATACATCAACTAAAGCTGAAGGGAATAAAAAACATATTCCACCCATGCTTATAAACTGTGTGGAGCAATTGATACAATACTTTAATGGTCAAAGAAGAATTTTTGAATTACCGTTAAACCAAACCGGCACCGCATTTCAGCAGGATGTCTGGAGCATACTTACACAAATACCATTTGGCAAAACCATTAGCTATCTTGAATTAGCAAGAAAAACCGGCGATACAAAAGCCACAAGAGCAGTTGCTAATGCAAACGGCAAAAACAATATTGCCATCATTGTTCCCTGTCACAGAGTTATTGGGTCTGATAAAACATTAGTTGGTTATGCTGGTGGTCTTTGGAGAAAAAAATGGCTGTTGGAATTAGAAGCGAAAGTGGCGCATGGTGTGCAAACACTCTTTTAGTTTATCGTTTATGGTTTTTTGTTTATTGTTGTTTTGAATTTACAAAACTTTACAGATGGCTACAATTCACAAATTTGAGGACTTGGAGATTTGGCAATTAGCATTTGCTATTTATAAAAAAATATCGGCCCTTACAGAAAAAATGAGGAGTAAACATGATTACCGTTTTGCGGATCAAATGAAAGCCGCAGCTGGTTCTGTAATGGATAATATAGCGGAAGGTTTTGAACGAAACAGCAGGTTGGAATTTTTGAACTCATTAAGTATTTCTAAAGGTGAATGCGGTGAACTAAAATCGCAGGCATATAGAAGTCTTCAAGACAAGTATCTCAACCAATCAGAATTTGATGAATTGTATGCTGAAATAGATGTGGAGATAAAGAAAATTGCCAGCTTCATTATTTATCTCAATAAATCGAGTGTAAAAGGTTTGAAATTTAAAGACAGAACCAAAGCCTGATTTCTCGTAAGTCCTGAAAAAATGATGTATCTCAGATTAACAGAACCATAAACCACAAACTAAAAACCATAAACCTATATCAACTCATCACTTGTAAAAGCAAACGGCAACAGAAAACTTGCCGTTTTAATAATAAACACCTTCCCCTCTTGTCCGCTTAATATCAATCGGATGGGTTTACTGGTTCTTGTTTCATATTCTAGTAGTGCCTGGCGGCACATGCCACAGGGAGAAATTGGATGGTCGCTTTTCACTTCATCACTGTTATAACTAATAGCAATGGTAGCCACCGGCACTTTAGGATGCAAAGTGGCTATCGTACCTAATAAAACTCTTTCTGCACAAATGCCCACCGGATAGGAAGCATTTTCCTGGTTGGTGCCTGC
>JAYVKT010000177.1:0-6125 GCA_043768195.1 Chitinophagaceae bacterium
AAGAAAAAATACCACAAACCACCGCCGGTGGTGATGATGATAACTGCTTATGGTGATGCAGAAAACTATGCTACCGCTAAACAATTAGGAGCAGATGATTTTTTGACCAAGCCGGTTGACTTTACCTCATTAAAAGAAAAATTAAAAATAATTAATTGATGGCAAAAATATTGGTAGCAGATGACGAAGCAGATTTAGAAATGCTCATCAAACAGAAATTCCGGCAAAAAATCCGGGAGCAACAGTACGAATTTATTTTTGCTGTAAACGGAAATGATGCTCTCGACAAAATTCAGCAACATCCTGATGTGGATATTGTATTGAGTGATATCAATATGCCCGAAATGGATGGGTTAACATTACTCAGCCGCCTGGGCGAATCAAGTCCGTTGATAAAATCAGTAATCGTTTCTGCCTATGGCGATATGGATAATATCCGCACAGCCATGAACCGGGGCGCCTTCGATTTTATTACCAAGCCCATCAATTTCGAAGACCTTTCTCTTACGATGGAGAAAACATTAAAACATGTTCTTCAGGTAAGAGAAACGATAAAGGCCATCAAGGAAAATAACATCCTGAAAATGTATGTGGATGAAACGGTACTGAACTTTATGGGCGGCCGGGAGTTTGAATCTTCGCTTATGATGAATGAGGCAGTAGAAGCTACCGTGGCCTTTGTTGACATTTGCAGTTTTACTTCCATCAGCGAAAATGAAACGCCGGATATGGTAGTAAAATTGCTGAACAATTATTTTGATGTGATAGTAAAAGAAATAATTGCACAGGGTGGTTATATTGATAAATTTATCGGCGATGCTATTATGGCTGTCTTTCGTGGTGAGTATCATTTAGACAGAGCTATTGATGCCTGCCTGGCGGTAAGATCTAAAATTGCAAGCTTGCCGTCATTACATGAACATGTTTCATTTACGCCTAAAGTTTCTATTGGCATCAACAGTGGTGAAATGGTTTCGGGTAATATTGGATCTGCCAGTCTTCGCCGCCTTGATTATACGGTTATCGGCGATGTGGTAAACGTAGCCCAGCGATTACAAACTGCTGCAGGCGAAGGACAGATTGCAATTAATGAGGTATCGTATAGTAAGGTAAAAGAATCATTCAACTGCCGCAAAATAGGAGAAGTGAGTTTGAAGAATAAAGCCAATCCGATGATGATTTATGAAGTAATGGATTAATACCTTTAAAGTATAATTTTCCTTTTGCTATGCAATACGAACAGGTTTATTCTTTTTTGATGAACAAGCTGGAGAACGAACTGCCTTCCTGGCTTACCTATCACAATGCAGAGCATACAAAGAATGTTATTGCCGCTGCTGAGCATATGGCAAAGGCAGAAGGAATAACGGGAGATGAATTAGCCCTATTAAAAACGGCTGCTCTTTTTCATGATGCTGGTTTTTTAGAAAATCATAATAAACATGAAGAAATATCCTGCAAATTGGCCAAAAAATTTCTCCCTGAAAACGGATACAGTCCGGAACAGATTGATTTGATCTGCAGCATGATAATGGCTACCAAACTTCCACAAGCTCCGAAACAACAACTCGGAAAATATCTTTGTGATGCTGATTTGTTTTATCTCGGCACCGATAAATATGACGAGTATGCCGGTAAGATATTTACTGAGTTTAAAAAAACCGGGCAGGTAAAAACAAAAACCGAGTGGCAGATAAAGCAGGCTGATTTTTTATCGTCTCATAGTTATTTTACAAATACGGCAAGAGAGGAGAGAGAACCACAGAAGCAGGTTGTATTGCAGAAAATAAAAGCAGGTATAAAGGCCAATCACCGGCATACACATAAATTGACCTCCGCCGAAATAATTCAGGATGCTTTATTTATTATTGTGGGTGTTGTTATCGCCAGCTTTGCTTTAAAAGAATTTCTGGTGCCCAACCATTTTTTTGATGGGGGCATTACCGGTGTTTCGCTGCTGGTGCATGAAGTGTATCATTTCAATCTGGCAATTGTAATTATTGCTTTCAATCTTCCCCTTGTTATCATCAGCTATTTTTCTGTTGGTAAAAATTTTGCTTTTAAAACTTTTCTTAGTGTATTGTTGCTGGGAGTTTGTCTTACCGTACTGCCTGGTTATGCACTAACGGATGATAAATTGCTGATCTCCTTTTTTGGCGGTGTATTTCTTGGCATCGGCATTGGATTAGTAATGAGGGCCGGTGCTGCATTAGATGGTATTGAAGTATTGGCTTTATATACATTAAAAAGAACTTCGTTTACCATTACTGAAATCATTCTGGGTATTAATATTCTCATTTTTACTATTGCGGCAGTGGAAGTAGGCATAGAGAATGCACTCTATTCAATACTGACATATTTTGCCGCTACCCGCAGTATAGATTATGTAGTAGAAGGGTTGCAGGCATACACCGGTGTCACCATTATCTCCGGCGAAAGCGAAGCTATCAAATATGAAATAGTAAATAAATTGGGAAGGGGTATTACCGTGTATAAAGGCGAACGGGGTTTTTTACCCGGCAATTTTGAAGTAAGTGCCGACTGCGATATTATTTTTACCGTAATCACCCGGCTGGAACTTCGTAAGTTAAATAATCTAATCCGGGATGTGGATCCTAAAGCATTTGTTTTTGCAAACACTATTAAAGAAGCATCGGGCGGAATTATTAAACGCCGTCATAAACATTGAGATTACAATCCCAGTACCTCTTTTAATTTACCGTATCCACTTCTGCTAACCGGCACTTTTACTCCGGAACGAAGTATAGCTACATGATTATCTTTTTCGTATGGGTCAATTCGGGTAATGTGCTGCACATTTACAATATAAGACCTGTGAGAACGGACAAACTGCTGCCCATCCAATGACTGCTCAAAATGGGTCATTGTTTTATTCTTCAGAAAATATCCTTCGCTGGTATGAATTTTTACATAATCATCGGCAGCTTCAAGGTATTGCACATCATGTACAGGAATGATTTTTATTTTGCTGCCGTTCTTTACAACAATCCGTTGGCTTTGTGCCGGTGATAAAGAAGCCGATTCTAATAAATCTTGTGTGGCCTTTTCTGTGCTGTTTGATTTTTGTTCTTTCCATTTGGCAATGGCTTTATCAAACCGCTGCTGGTCAAATGGTTTTAATAAATAATCTACTGCATGAGATTCGAATGCTTTGATTGCAAATTCATCAAAGGCGGTAGTAAAAATAACAGCCGGTGGTTTTTCAATCAGTTCCAGCATTTCAAAGCCGGTTATTTTCGGCATTTGAATATCAAGAAAAATTAAATCAGGCTGATGCTGCTGTATGGCTTTTAATCCTTCAAACCCATCACCACATTCCTGCATCAGTTCTAATTGCGGATGTTTTTGTAAGTATTCAGTTACAATACTTCTTGCTAACGGTTCGTCGTCTATGATAAGTACTTTCATGTTTGTTTGTTTTTATGCATTTGGCCGCTATTAAATATTCTACTATTAAAAGAAACTCATTAGCGGCCTGATGCTTACCGGTGCTTACACTTGCGGAATTTTTACAATGGTTATAAAGATATTATCTTTTGCGACTGTTGTCAATAAGTCGGTTCGTGCAAACAATAAATACAACCTTCGCTGCACCGATTTTAATCCAAAACCTGTTCCTTGTTTGGGTGATGATGTTTCCGGGTCAAAAGGATTTTGCACCTTAATGACCAGGTTGTCGCCGTCTTTACCGGCATATAAACGAATCACTGTTTCACCGATAGTGTCATACAAGCCAAACTTAATCGCATTTTCTACAATGGGCTGTAAAAGTAATGCCGGCAGTTTTAATTGTTTGGTACTTTCATCTATGTCAATTTCGGTATTGAGGCGGTTGCCAAATCTTACTTTTTCAATGTCAAGATAAAGTTGCAGGTATTGCAGCTCTTCCTGCAATGTTACCCATTGTGTTTCTTCTTTTTTAATAGTACCCCGTAAAAAATCGGACAGTTGCTGCACCATTTTACGGGCCTCTTCCGGGCGGCTGCCGATTAATGCATTAATAGAATTCAAGCTATTGAATAAAAAATGCGGTTGCAGTTGTTGCCGCAGTTTAAACAGTTCAGCTTCTTTGGCTAATTTTTCACCATCAATTTTTCGTTCATCTGTTTCTTTTTGTTCCTGCTGGTTGAACCAGAGAATGCTTATCATCGTTACACAACCCAATAAGAGAAAGGCGATACTGAAACGGATAGAAAGAGAATGATACAGCAAATCGGAATAACCTTCATAATGACTAAGAGAAATTTTTAGTAACCACTTAGTTAGTAGTAGCCAAACGATGGTAAGAAAAAGACAAATGGAAAAAATATTAATGTATTGTTTTCCTTTTGGTAGATAATACCGGAGTGTATTCATCACCAACAGGCAGGCCAGCAGCAGCAGGGTGTTGGCGATAGCACTGTCAATAATGGCTGCCTTCAGTGGAAGTCCAAAATAATTAAGCACCATCACATTATCAACTACCATTACCAACCAGCAGATGATGAAAATGATACGAAACTTTATTATGGACAACGGCGAATTGGACATAGCTTAGGCGAGGTTCAGTATTTCAAGGGTGTTACCAAATCTTATTTGCTCCGCCTTTTTATAAATGATCTGCAGGTAACTGTCTGCATTTTCTTTTTCTTCAATTCTGGAATATACCTCAGCTCCGTCAATCAATTCATTAAGCTGATACAATTCGCTTACGCTGATGAACTGCCACTGTACTAATTGCTGGTTACGGTTAAAAAACATTTCTTCCTCCTTTCCACCCAGCACCTGTGCTTTATGAAAAGCTTCTTCTTTACTGCCGGCACTTATCAAACGAAGTTGTTCATCAAACTGTGCGGTATGGTTACCATCACCACAGATGATACGAAAGACCATTTTTGCAAGATACCAGTTCATGTTGGTTGGTTTATTGATTATTTGTTTTCTGACTTTATATAGTAAAATGAATTTTATGCTATAAGAACCCCAAATCCTAAACGCAAAACCCGGAACTTTTCTAAAAACTCTTAATCTCAATTCCTCCAAATATCACCGTTCCTTTCAGCACTAAAATTTTAGCCGGGTTATCAACTATCGTTTGCATATTCCGTTTGTCTTCCAATCCGCCAAATATGTTGACTGTTTCAGATTTTACTTCCCAGTTGGAAGGCACAATCAATTTAGTGCCACCGAAAACGGTAGTTATTTCTATCACTACTGTTCCTTTTATATCGGCCTGGGTAAGGTTTAGTTCGGTGCCGCCAAAAATGCTTACAATATCACCACCTTTAAAATCTTTGGAAAGAATATTTTTTTTAGACCCGGCAAAAATGCAGGTGCTGTCTACAAAATCATCCTGGCTCCATGATTCTTCTTCATCCAGGATGGTGGCGCCTTGTGCCGATGCGTTTCTTTTTTTTTCATCCCACCAGGATGAATGAGACCAGGCTGCCCTGCGGGGACGGATAATGATGAATGCACCGATTACTATAAAAACTATCGGCCAGATGTACCGGCGGATGGCCAGGTCAGGATAAATGTCACGGAGAAGAAAACCTGTACCAATAAGTATCAGCAAAAACCAACTGCCGCCACGGAAACCATGTTTGAGGCCAATAAAAATACCAAGTGCAATTAAAAAAGTTTTCCAACTGAAAAGTTCTCGTGGTAATTCTGGAACGGCCACTCTTACCAATGCCGCTACACCGATTAACAGAATAAATACTCCTGTCCAGATATGACCATTTTTGCTGCGATAACTATCAAACCTTTCTTCGCAACGCCGCTTTTGACGTTCTTTAAATTCACCGAGGTCCCTCATATCTTTCAAATTTTAAACAAATCTATAGGGGGAATAATGAATGGTCAATAGTGAATGGGTATTATAACAGCATAAGTCGGTGAATGGCGGGAATGGCAGGGTGAAAGAGAATGGCTGCCACAGATGAACACACCTGCCCGTCCGTTAGGCGGGAATGAACACAGATGATTTTGTATTTTATCTCCCGCAAAGGCGGGACAAGTTGTGTAAATCGGTGTTCATCTGTGGCCAAAAAAATTAATTCAGCGAACTGCTCCATATCAATTGATAAGGGTCTGTTTTTCCTTTGATACAGGTAAACAGGAAA
>JAYVKT010000178.1:0-9005 GCA_043768195.1 Chitinophagaceae bacterium
TAGTGAAATTTTTACCGGCTATGCTGATACCAATATTAATAGTAACAGCTATCCTCCTAATCCAAATATAACAGTGCTGGAATATTTGAATAAGCAACCCCGGCTAAAAGGAAGAGTGGCTGCTTTTTGTGCATGGGAAACTTTTGATAAGATATTAAATGAAGAAAGGAGTGGTATCCCGGTAGTGTCTGCATTTAACCCGATGGGTGGCAGTAAACCTACCGCCAATGAAAAACTAATGAATGCTATGCTAAAGGATGCTCATAAGCCCTGGGGAGAAGTGGAGTGTTTAGATGTGTTTACCCATTATGGTGCATTCGAGTATTTAAAAACTAAAAAGCCGAAGGTATTATATATAGCCTATGGCGAAACAGATGAATGGGCACATGCAGGCCAATACCGGTCTTACCTGGATGCCGGTCAACAGGTAGATGCCTGGCTGAAACAATTGTGGGAATATGTGCAAAGTGATCCGATCTATAAAAACAAAACAACCTTACTCGTTACCACCGATCATGGCAGGGGTGATGTTGTAAAAGAAAAATGGACAAGCCACAATAATGAAATACAAGGTGCTAATGAAATATGGTTTGCCGTAATAGGGCCTGACACACCGGTAAGAGGGGAAGTAAATGCTGATATGCAACTTTACCAGCAGCAGTTTGCTCAAACAATTGCCAAACTAATGGGATATACATACCGGGCTGCCCATCCTGTTGCGAATGAAATATTCTACGTCTTTAAAATGAAGAAATAATTGTTTATGATAAAAATTTGGTTAAGCACCTTGCTGTTAATTTGCATTGGTAGTGCTGCACAGGAAAATAGCCAGGGTCCCCTTCCTTCAAAAAAACAATTAGTCTGGCATGAAACAGAGTTTTACCTGTTCCTCCATTTTGGCCCCAATACTTTTACTGATAAAGAATGGGGAACAGGTACAGAACCGGAAACAATATTCAACCCCACCCAACTTGATTGCAAACAATGGTGCAACGTTGCAAAAGCAGCCGGTGCAAAAGGCATTATCATTACTGCAAAGCATCATGATGGTTTTTGCCTGTGGCCAAGTAATTTTTCAAAACACACCGTAAGGGAAAGCAAATGGAAGGATGGGAAAGGCGATGTGCTGAAAGAATTATCACAGGCTTGCAGAGAAGCCGGATTAAAATTCGGCGTTTATCTTTCTCCCTGGGACAGAAACCACCCTGACTATGGCACAGAAAAATATAACACCGTATTTGCCGGCATGATGAAAGAAATTTTTTTGAATTACGGCCCTATTTGGGAAATGTGGTGGGATGGGGCTAATGGTGAAGGACCGAATGGAAAGACACAAGTGTATGACTGGAGACGGTATGAAAATATTGTAAAGCAATATTCTCCCAATACCGTAGTGTTCAGCGATATCGGGCCCGATATAAGATGGGTGGGCAATGAAAATGGTATTGCCGGCGATCCCAACTGGAATTTTTTAGACCCGGAGGGTTTTAAAAGAGGCGAAGGTGCGCCGCCAACAGATACACTGAACCGGGGAAATTATAAAGGCAAGCGGTGGATGCCTGCGGAGTGTGATGTAAGCATAAGGCCGGGATGGTTTTGGCATGCCAGTGAAGATGATAAAATAAAAACACCAAAGCAGTTGTTCAATATCTATTTAAAATCTGTTGGCAGGGGCGCCAATCTTTTATTAAACGTTCCTCCGGACAGCCGCGGATTAATTGGAGAAAAGGATATTGCAGCACTTGCCGGGTTTAAGAAATTGCGGGAGGAGAGTTTTGGTAACAACCTGATGAAAACGGCCAATATGTATTATCAGTTTGCACCGCAGGATGTTACTTTTAAATCAGTTGATTCCAGTGGCGCATTTGGTGCCAACCTTCAAAGTTTTATTGTGGAGTTTCCGGAGAAAACAAAAATTAATTGTATTGTTTTGAAAGAGGCTATTCGTTTTGGCCAAACGGTACGAAAGTTCAAAATTGTTTTTTATAAAGACAATAAGCCGGTTGGCGAACTAAAGGGCACCAGCATCGGCAGAAAAAGGATCCTGACTTTTCCGGATAAAAATATTAATTCATTCAAAGTGTTTCTGGAAGACTCGAAAGGCAGGGACAATATCAGCAGTGTTACTGCTTATCTTATTGATGATAAATTGCTGGAGAAGTAATTTTTTATGATCAGGATTAACCTGTTTGGGTTTACATTTATTGCTTTCACTATTGTTATAGCGGTGGCTGGCTGTGTTAATGCAAACACTGACAATGCAGAAAAACTGCCGGACGAAACAGTAACGGTAATAACGGATAAGGATACGATAATCAGTGAATCACAGAAAGTGGTAAATAAAGCTGCCGGTTTTCAAACCACCAATCCTGATTCAGTAATAGCTTTTGCAAAAACATTAATAGGAGTGCCTTATCTCTATGCTTCTATCGATCCGGCAAAAGGGTTTGACTGCTCCGGGTTTATTACTTATGTGTTCAATCATTTTAATATTACTGTACCCCGTTCATCGGCTGACTTTACCAATTATGGTGAAACCATAACTATCGAAGAAGCAAAACCCGGCGATCTGATTTTATTTACCGGAACGGATAGTACTATCCGTGTAGTTGGTCATATGGGTATTGTAGAAAAGGTGGAAGAGGGCAAACTTTATTTTATTCATTCCACATCTGGCAAAGGCAAAGGAGTAGTGATTACACCGTTTGAAAAATATTATCAAAGCCGGTTTATAAAAGTGATACGGGTGTTTGCGGACGAATTCTTTAATAAATCTTCTGGTCTTTAACCCTCCAAGGGGTTGACAATAAAGAAAAATAATTAAAACAGATAAACCCTTGGAGGGTTAATCTTTGCCGAAGCTCTGAATTTATTTACCAGTAAAAACTGCTTTTCTTTTTTCCATGAAAGCAGTAGTTCCTTCTTTCATATCTTCTGTAGCAAAAGCATTTCCAAATTCCTCTATCTCTGTTGCATAACCATCTTTGGTTTCATCAAACACGGCATTGGCCGCTTTGATGCAGCCAGCCACTGCCAGCGGAGCTTTTGAATTAATGATGGAAAGAATTTTTTTGGTATGTTCTAATAATGTTTCTGCTGTGGTTACATAATTTACCAAACCTAATTGTTTGGCTTCATTAGCATCTATTAAATGGGCGGACATCAGCAACTCCATTGCTTTTCCTTTTCCAATCAATTGTACCAATCGCTGTGTGCCGCCATAGCCGGGTATCAATCCGAGGTTTACTTCCGGCTGTCCAAACTTTGCATTTTCTGAAGCCACCCTGAAATGACAACTCATTGCCAGTTCGCAACCGCCGCCGAGTGCAAAACCATTAACGGCGGCTACAATTGGCTTGGGTGATTTTTCAATTCTTAAAAAAGTATCCTGTCCTCTTTTGGCCAATGCCATGGCTTCTTCTTTGTTCAATCCGTTAAATTCTGAAATGTCGGCTCCTGCCACAAATGCTTTTGGTCCTGCGCCGGTAATGATGACGGACTTTATTTCAGCGTTGCTGGCTATTTCATCTAATGCTGTATTTAAATCGGTGAAGACTGCTTTGCTTAGAGCATTCAGTTTGTCAGGCCGGTTGATAGTGATGGTGAAAATGCCGTTTTCTAAAGTGGTAAGCAATGTTTGATAACTCATAGATTATTTTTTGGAAATCGAAGATAATGTATCAATCCGTTAGATAATTTAGTGTGTTGTATAAAAAGGCTGGTGCAATAGCCGGAACTACCTAGCTTAGGGCTTACTGCTGCTGCTGTATCTCCATAAACTTCCGGTAAGAATTATCAGTGGAAGCAATGCCGGGATTATGCACCTTGTAGGTAAATACAGGTGTAATGGCTTGCACTTCTTTTTTGGGAGAACCATCTTCAATAGTTACCGATACTTCTAATACATGTTCGGATGAACCTTTATACGTTCCCTTTACCGGAGTGCAATCAGTAAAGCTTCTGCCGATGGCCAGCCGCACATGCATATCGCTGGCAATACAATTGTTGGTAGGGTCAAAACCTATCCAGCCATGAAAAGGAATGTAGGCTTCTACCCAGGCATGTGTGGCTCCGGCTCCACGCAGCTCATCATTGTCGGGACAAATGTAACCGCTTACATACCGGGCCGGTATGCCAACGATGCGGAGCATTACTAAAAGTACATGAGCAAAATCCTGACACACCCCGGCTTTTAATTTCCATATTTCATCTACCTGTGTTTCTACATTGGTAACACCTTTGCGATATTCAAAATTTCCAAACACATAGGCCGACATCTGCTCTGCAATAGTAAACGGTGTTATGGATTCATTCATCAGCGATGTAACCACGGCTGAAATTTCCTGGTGCGATTCAAATTTTTCCAGCAACATAAAATCCATATAAGGAAATTGCTCTCTTATAATTCCGAGATTCTCCCATTGTGCGGCAGCGGTTTTTTCATTGCCGGGTAGTTGTGTAGCATGGGTTATTACTTCTATGTTGGATTCAATAGTAAGCTCCAAGTGTGGCTTGATGACGGAGAAAATGCCCACCTTGTTGCCAAAGTAATCAGTATATAACTCTACCGATGGCTGATGAGTGATGATGAGGTCATGTTTTTTTACTTCCTGCTGTGCATCATCCAATGGAAAAAGCATTACCTGGTTGGCACTGTCAATAACGGTGGAAGGGTAGGTGTAACGGGTTATATGTTTAATACGGTAAGCAGGCATGGGTGCAAATTTGCGGCAATTCAGGAATTGCCAAAATAATATTTATCAAAAGCAGCGGCTATTTCAAAAAGCTCCTGCCGGGTTTGTTGTAAAAATTGTTGAAGGCCTTCGCTGTCAGATAAGTTGGTGTTGCTGTATTTTACATTATTTACAGTACGGCCAATTAAAAACTCCAGGTGCTTATAACTGTCGGTAAGGCTTTCTGTTTCTAACCTTTCAAAATAACGTAACAACTGTTTCAGGCAGTAAGCAATGGAATGTGGAAAGCTTTCGTTGTGAATGACCTGCTCCAGCACATAGTCGGCCTGAAAATTTCCCCGGTGTGTTTTTAAGTATAATTCATAGCCGGAGAGAGAGTATAATAAATAACGTAATGCGGTTACTTCCACCTTGTGTTCAATGTCGTAATCCAGTTCTGTCAGTTTAATGTTGAGCATATCAGTTGACAGTATAGCTCTCTCCAAAAATTTGCCAATATTCAGATAATTAAAACCTTCGCCCCTTGCCATGGTAATGTCAACCGTGCCGTGGTATAGCATGCCATGGTGTATTAATGAATCTAATGCGGTTACCGGATCACCCAAATTTACCTGGGAGTGAATTTCTTTATCCCTTATCAGGTGATAATAATCATTGAGACATTGCCATACTTCTTTGGTAATATGATCTTGCACTGCCCGGGCATTCTCTCTTGCCGTTGTAATATTATTGAAAACAGAGGCGCCGTTATTTTTATCGAGTAGCAGGTGCTCCAGTACTTTTATTGATTGGTTACCGATGGCTTTTATTTTATCCGGTGTAGCATCGCTGTAGTTGCGCAATAATGTTTGCCAGCTAAAATCCTTCACCTCATCCTGTGAAGAAATGTAATTGGTGCGGAGTATGCGCAGCATTGCATTAGTCCGTTCCATATACCGGGCCATCCAAAAAACAGAATCAGCAACTCTACTTAGCATTGTGTGTTATACTTATTTTTAATTTTTGTTTTAGTTGTGAGCTGTGAGTTGCGAGACTTTAAGATTGAAGCTCACTATATTCTTTAGGGTTTAACTCGAAACTCATAACTCACAACCCGTAACTACCCTAACACCCATGTATCCTTACTTCCACCACCTTGTGATGAGTTAACAACTAACGAACCTTCTTTCAACGCCACCCTTGTTAATCCACCGGGCACTATATCAATTCCATCGGGGCCATATAAGGCATACGGTCTTAAATCAACCCGACGGGGTTGCAACACTCCATTGATATAACAGGGTGCTGATGATAAGCTGATGATAGGTTGTGCTATATAACTTCTCGGGTCTGCTTCGATAGCTACTTTAAATTCTTGCATTTGTTTTTCGGTAGCTGCACTGCCAATCAACATTCCATATCCGCCCGATTCATTTGTTTTTTTAATTACCATCTTATCCATTTGCCCAAAAACTAATTTTCTGTTTTCTGCTTCACCTAATTGATAGGTAGGAACATTTTTCAGAATGGGTTCTTCATTCAGGTAATATTTTATCATGGCAGGTACATAGGTATAAACGGCTTTATCATCCGCCACCCCATTACCCATGGCATTTACAATAGCCACATGGCCGGTGCGGTAAGCTCCATACAGGCCGGGTACCCCGAGCATACTATCGGGACGAAAAACTAACGGGTCAATAAAATAATCATCTACCCGGCGATAGATAACATCTACCTGTTTCAACCCGGTAGTTGTTTTCATATACACTTTATGATTGTCCACTACGAGATCACTTCCTTCTACGAGTTCAATACCCATTAATCTTGCCAGGGTGGTGTGTTCAAAATAAGCTGAGTTGTAAATACCAGGTGTAAGCAACACAACAGTAGGATCGCTTTTTTGCCTGTTCGCTAATGCTACCAGATTTTTTAGTAGCAAGTCAGGATAATCTTTTACTGACCGTACATTGTTCTTTGGTAATAAGTCGGGGAAAATGCGATAAGTAATACTTCTGTTTTCCAGCATATAGGAAACACCGGATGGTGTCCGTAAGTTATCTTCCAGCACATAATAGGTTCCATCATAATCACGGATGAGGTCAATGCCGGAAATGTGGGTGTAAATATCAAAAGGTACATTCACATTTACCATCTGCCGTACAAAATCGGGACAGGAGTAAATGAGTTTTGCCGGAACAATGCCGTCTTTAATAATGAATTGCTGGTTATAAATATCTTTCAGGAAAACATTCAGTGCCTTCAATCGTTGTTTTATGCCAGCTTCAATATGTTTCCACTCTGCGGCTTCCAGTATGCGGGGAATAATATCAAAGGGAAATATCTTTTCAATGCCTTCACCGCTGCTGTACACCGTGAAAGTAATACCCTGGCTCATGAATAATTTCTTGGCCAGTTCATCTTTATGTGTCATTTCTTCAGCCGATAAGTTTTGTATGGCAGATACAAAATGCTGATAGGTGGGGCGAATACCTCCGGCAGTAAACATTTCGTCCCACACACGGGGCTGTTCATGATAGTTGGCTAATAACGAATGACCTTCCATACGTAAATGAATTTAGGAAAGAATGAATTAAGGGATTAAATTTTTTGGAAGCAATCGTTAAAAACGAACAAATCAATAGTAGCAACTAAATTAACGATTATCCGGAGGATTTCGTAATTCTTCCAGCCGGGCAATATCCCAAAGGTCTTTATCCCTGCCGGAACGGACTTTCATATCTTTTAGAAAATCGTAAGGAACAAAGTACATGGTAACACCTTCTCCTGCATCAAAAAAAACTTTATCTTTTTCTGCCTCATCAAACGATATGGCAGTATGAACAAAAGTAAGTACATCAATATCTGCATCCGCCGCACCAATATCTCCTTTAAATGGCTTGGTGAAATCTTCGTTATATAAGTGGGTTAATTCGGAAGCTGAATAATTCATACATAAGAGTGTATTTATAAATGCAGCCCTGTTTTCATTGGTAGGGGCAATCCATACATCAAGGTCGTTGGTATTCCTGTTGTAGCCATAAAAATTAACAGCATAGCCCCCGATAAGTAAGTAGCGTAAATTGTTTTTAGCGGCGCAAGAGAGAAATTGTACAAATTCAGGATGTAGTAAATCCATGGGTAATTGTAATTTTTCTTTTTTCAGGAGTTGATGGCCTGAATTTTCTGGAAAGTGACTGCATATAGAACAAGTTTCTTAACCGCTGAGCCGGGGTTGTTTCTCTTTGCTGCTCCAACTGGTAAGCATTTTGCTCTTCAAACGATTTGAATATTTTAATTTCTCTTTTCACTGCCTAAAGTTAAAAATTTCTATTGACTTTTACCCATTCGGTTATGTAAGAGGAAATTTCAGAAGTGGGTGTACCCGGGGCAAATAATTTTCCGACTCCCATTTCATGCAAGGTCTTCATATCATCTTCGGGAATGATACCGCCACCAGTCAGCAGCACATCATTCATTCCTTTTTCCTTCATCAGGGCTATTACTTTTGGAAAAACAGTGTTGTGTGCACCGCTGAGAATACTGATGCCAATAGCATCCACATCTTCCTGCAAAGCAGCATTGACAACCATTTCAGGAGTTTGGCGAAGGCCGGTGTAGATAACTTCCATCCCAGCATCCCGCAGAGCCGTAGCAATTACTTTGGCACCACGGTCGTGGCCATCTAGTCCTACTTTGGCAACTAATACTCTTACAGGTCTGTTCATGCAGCAAATTTTCGCTGCGGTAAATGTAGGGAAGAAAATACAAATGAACTACAGGCACTGTGTGTTCAAAAACTTCAGTGTAGCCCGGTTGTAGTCACTGTACATCTGGTGGTCGGCAACAGCAAGATCTATCTGTTCAATGACTGTTAGTTTTTGAAATACTGTCAAACTATTCAATTCCGGAAATGTAGTTGGGTTTGCCTGGTAGGCGGTAGTGAGTGCATCAGCAAAACCAATGAAATAATTTTTGCTGTTCAGGTATCCTTTACTTTTTAGTTCATTAAACAAAGAAATTGATTTGGTAATAGTGATGTCGCCTTTTCTGGCAAACCGTTCGGGATATAGTGGAGAATGTTCCTGCATATAATATTTACTGCAAATACCCCGGCCAGTTAATGTTTGCGAATTGGTTAATGCATTGGCATTGCCGGTTGGACCTACGTTCTCATTATTATCAAACCGTGCCATGCAAAACTGTAAAGGGGTAACGGATGCGGCAGCTATTGGTGCACCGGATGGGGCACAATAACTGACACCGGCTTTATAACTGAATAAAGCAGACAAGTAGGAAGAAAAATTTCCACCATTGCTCATACCAACTGAG
>JAYVKT010000179.1:0-3261 GCA_043768195.1 Chitinophagaceae bacterium
AACAATTCCAATCACAAACAATGTAGTAATAAATGGCGGTACTTTTCAAGTTAGCACTAATCAAGCCCTCAATAACCTGACCTTGGCATCCGGTGCAACTTTAACTGTTGATGCAGGCGCAATTTTAACTATAAACGGAACTTTTAATCACAATGGGGGTACCATAACAGGAACAGGAACTATAAATTATGGTACACTCGGTACTTTATCATACGGCGGCACTACTACACAAACTGCCACATCTGCTGAGTATCCTGCGGTAAATGTTCCTAATACCGTTGTAATAAATAATGCTGCCGGTGTAAACCTTCATGCCAACAGAACATTGTTGAATCTTACTTTTGCCAGTGGTCATTTACTTTTGGGAAGTAATAGTCTGACAGTTTCCATATTAGGTTCTATCAGCGGGGCTAACTCTTCCCGGTTTGTGGTTACAAACGGTACCGGTTCGTTAGTAATGAATGGTGTCGATAATAATAATTTCACATTCCCTGTTGGACCAAGCACAAGTTTATATCATCCCGCTACATTAAATAATTCCGGAACTCCAGATGATTTTTCTGTGAGGGTATCTTCTGCAACTCCGGTTTGTGCACCTGCGGCTGCCAGTGTTAATGCGGTGTGGGATATTTCGGAAGCCGTTCCATTAGGTTCTAACTGTGCCATTACACTTGATTATACAGGAGCTACTACTGGCGGTACTTTTTCAACCGTCGGGGCTCAGATTATTCATTGTGGCGGCGCTAATTATCATAGTGGAAGTGTAACTGGTACTGTTGCTTCTGGTACAGGATTCACAGAGTTTTCTCCGTTTGGTATTACTAACGATCCTGTTGCTCTCCCTGTTAAATTTGGCAATGTAAAAGCCTACCAGCAGGGCAGCGGTATTAAAGTAGATTGGAGCAACCTGACAGAAAGCGGTGTAGTAAATTATACAGTTGAACGTTCTGCCAATGGTCAGTTGTTTACGCCATTGGGTACTGTGAGTCCTACTGCAAATAACAGCAGCCGTGCCGACTATTCTTATTTTGATGCGGCACCGCTTGCCGGCACTGGTTTCTATCGCATTCAGTCGCTGGAAGTGGATGGTAAAAAATTGTTCAGCACTATTGTAAGGGTAAGCACAAAAGGAGGACAGGCTGATATTACTATCTATCCAAACCCGGTTAGTGGTAACAGGGTTTCTTTCCAGGCTACTGCTTTACCAAAAGGCCAGTACACCGTGAGAGTAATGAATGCAGCCGGTCAGCAAGTGATGAGCAGATCATTGTTACATAATGGTGGTGCTGTTACTGAAGTATTGGAATTACCTGCTACTATTAAAACGGGTATGTACAATATCCAGCTTGCTGGCACAGATATTAAACTGACGAAAACATTTATTATACGTTAATCTGAAAAATCAGCATCGTTAAAAGGATCATGGCAACATGATCCTTTTTTTTGTGTGGTATTATTTACTCTAATACCGCAAGACTGCTGCTGATTATCTCCACACAGTCCATTATTTGTTGTGAAGTAATTATCAAAGGAGGGGCAAAACGTATTTTATCGCCATGAGTAGGCTTTGCCAGCAAACCCTGCCTGTCCGGCAGGCAGGCACTTTCTTTTAATTGCAGGCAGAGTTCCCAGGCTGCTTCTTTGTTTGTATGATTAATAACAATTGCATTTAATAAACCTTTGCCCCGCACCAGGCTGATGTAGGGTGATTGCAGTTTTTGTAATTCGCTTCTGAGTAAAGCACCCATGGCGGCTGCATTCTCTGTCATCTGTTCATCTTTTAAAACCTGTAAGGCGGTCATCGCTATTTTGCAGGCCAATGGATTGCCCCCATAGGTAGAACCATGTTCGCCGGGTTTAATGGTCATCATTATTTCATCATCACAAAGAACTGCACTTACAGGCAGCATGCCACCACTTAATGCTTTACCGAGTAATAAAATATCGGGCCGCACATTTTCATGATCGCAGGCCAGCATTTTACCGGTACGGGCAAGGCCGGTCTGTATTTCATCAGCAATAAATAATACATTGGCTTGCTGGCAAAGTTGTTTTGCTTTAGCAAGGTAGCCATCATCGGGCACCAGCACACCGGCTTCGCCTTGTATGGGCTCTACTAAAAAGCCAGCTACATTTTTATCGGCTAATGCTATTGCTAATGCATCGCAGTCATTGTATGGAATGATTTCAAAACCGGGCATATAAGGCCCAAAGTTTTTTTTTGCTGATGGATCGCTGCTGAAAGAAATAACAGTGGAAGTGCGGCCATGAAAATTTCCTTCACACACAATTATTTTTGCTTTACCTGCTGGTATGCCTTTTACCTGGTAGCCCCATTTGCGGCAAAGCTTTATTCCTGTTTCTACCGCTTCCACACCGGTATTCATAGGCAATACTTTGTCATACCCAAAATAGGCGGTGATGAATTTTGCAAACTCACCAAGCTGATCGCTGTGAAAAGCCCGGCTTGTGAGGGTTAATTTTTGTGATTGTTCAATTAAAGCCTGCACAATTTTTGGATGGCAATGCCCCTGGTTTACGGCGGAGTAACCACTCAAAAAATCATAGTATTGTTTGCCGTCCACATCCCATACATGAACGCCAAGACCCCGGTTTAATACAACAGGGAGGGGGTGATAGTTGTGTGCTCCATATTTTTCTTCCAGCTCAAAATAGTATTGTGCGGTTGATGACATATCAATTGTTGTTTGCATAAAAAATAGCTAAGTAGTGAATGATGAATAGTGAATGGGAAGTGAACCCCGGTTACGGGTTGCGGGTATTAGTGTCCTCGATGATTGAGCAGATCAAGATTCTGCCGGAGAACTGATATGGATGATTGCAGGTTGATGTGCTTAAATTTTGTGCAAGATAAGGAAAATGGGGCAAAGGGAGTAGGGGTGTATTTCATTTTTTTAACCGCAGAGAAATGAGGCCGCTAAGTTTACGCAGAGAATTTTTTCCGGTAAAGTTTTTGCTACCTCAGGGAAAATTTGAAATGCCTCTGGTTGGTATTACTAATGCTAAAAACAGCGCTGCCTATTGAGATATTATTGCAATCCGCCTTGTAATTCTTTTACAAAATAGTTCTCAGGGAAAGAGAACTCTATTTTTTTTCCGGCAGGAAAAATTCCAAAAACAGTGCTGCCGGTACCCGTCATTGAAGCATAGATAGCACCATGGTGATACAGAATATTTTTTATATCAAAAATTTCCGGGTATTGTTTGAATGCTTGTTTTTCAAAATCGTTTTTCAAAATG
>JAYVKT010000180.1:0-8130 GCA_043768195.1 Chitinophagaceae bacterium
AATTTTCTTTTTTTAACAGGAGCCAACATGGCCGGCAAAAGCACTTTGATAAAAGCAGTTGGCTCTGCTGTTTTTCTGGCGCATATCGGCATGGGGGTGCCTGCTGCAAAAATGAAACTTACTTTATTCGACGGCTTGCTGAGTAATATTAATGTGGTGGATAATATTGCTAAAGGCGAAAGTTTTTTCTTCAATGAAGTACAGCGGATAAAAAATACTATTGATAAAATAAATAACGGCAAAAAATGGTTGGTGCTTATTGATGAACTCTTTAAAGGAACCAATGTGCAGGATGCCATGAAGTGTTCGCTAACCGTTATAAAAGGATTAATCAAAATAAAAAATTCTTTATTCATCCTTTCCACTCACCTGTATGAAATAGGAGAAGAGCTAAAAGAATACCCTAATATATCTTTCCGGTATTTTGAAACCAATGTAAAAGATGAGCAACTGGAGTTCAGCTACCAGTTGAAAGAAGGCATCAGCGATGACCGGATTGGGTATGTCATTCTTAAAAGGGAGAAAGTGGTGGAGATGCTGGAGAACCTTTAAAGCACCATCCATTAAAGGGGTGTTACTTCCCCAAAAAAAACACCTGTTTCTCCTCTTAAAAGGCAGCAAATATCAGTTGTCGTTCAGGCTAGGATTTGCTATATTTACATAGCAGAAATGGATAAAAAAAGACCCCATATTATCAATACAGCGTTGCTCTGGGAATATGACCTGGATACATTCAATTATGAAAAATCGTATAAAATTGTAATTGAAAGAGTGCTTGAAAGGGGGAATCTTGAAGAGTGGAAAGAAATGGTAAATCTGTATAATAAAGATCAGATTTTAGAAACCATTGAATGGAGTGCTCAATTAGATAAAAGAGATAAAGATTTTTCTAAATTTTTCCTTACCTCCGGTTTTTTACATGCTTCATAAAGACCCATTTATTATTGCTCCAAAAACTGTCAATCTGATTCAGCAGTTACAAGCCGTTCCGGAATTGAAAGATTTTAATTTAGTTGGAGGTACTGCATTAGCCCTGCAACTGGGGCATCGTAATTCAATAGACATAGACCTTTTCACCAAAAATGAGTTTGAAGCAGCCTATATTATTGATTTGCTGAGTCCTCAATATTCCATCGCTGCTACTTTAGCAAGAAAGGGCACTTTACTTGCTGTGGTTAATAGTATCAAAACAGACTTTATCCGTCACAACTACCCATTGCTAAAACCTCCGGTTACAGAAGAAGGCATTACTTTTTTAAGCAAAGAAGATATTGCAGCAATGAAATTTCATGCCATTATACAAAGTGGTAAAAGACTGAAAGATTTTATTGACATTTATTTTCTGTTGGAGCATTTTAGTATGACACAGATGGTTGGCTTTTTCAGCGAAAAATACACTTATTCCAATCCAATGATTGCGATGAAGGCCGTTAATTTTTTTGATGACATTGATGAAAATATTGACCCCCCGAAATTGCTGCATCCATTACCAATCAAAAAAATTATTGCCCGGATTCAAGAATCTACACTGAAGCCGGATAAAATTTTTAAATCTTAGTTGATGAAGAAGTCCCTGATTACTGTTTGCCTTATTTTCTTTTCCGTACTTGCTTTGGCACAAAGGAATATTGATGTCCTTCATTATAAATTCAGTATTGAACTGAATGATAATAACGATACAATTTATGGTAGTGCAGCTATTACCTTTCTTACCACCTCATCAGATTTGAATTACATAAAATTTGATTTAGCAAATATCAATACCGGTGGAAAAGGTATGAAAGTTACTGCTGTAACCTTTCCCTCCCGGAATGGCTTACCACAATTAATTGAACATAGCAGGAACAAACTTTTGCTAACACCTATGTATGGCTACAAAAAGGGAGATACCGGCATTGTTATTATCAACTATAAGGGCATGCCCACAGATGGTCTCATCATTTCTAAAACAAAATATGGCAACCGTTCTTTCTTTTCCGACAACTGGCCCAACCGGGCACACAACTGGATTCCCTGCGTAGATGATATTGCTGACAAGGCAACAGTTGAGTTTCTTATTACCGCCCCATCACATTATCAGGTAATATCAAACGGGGTGCAGGTAGAAGAAACAAACCTACCCGGTGATAAAAAGTTAACACATTACAGAGAAGGGGTGCCGCTGCCAACCAAAGTAATGGCGTTAGGTGTGGCAGATTTTGCAGTTAATACTGTGGGTGATGTAAACTGTATTCCCGTAAGCAGTTGGGTGTATCCTGAAAACAGAACAGAAGGCTTTTATGATTATGCAATAGCCAAAGAAGTGCTTGCCTGGTATATCAATTATATCGGCCCGTTTCCCTATAAAAAATTAGCCAATGTGCAATCCAAAACTACTTTTGGTGGCCTTGAAAATGCTGGGGCTATTTTTTACTTTGAAAACTCTGTAACAGGTGCCCGCAATGAAGAAGCATTGATTGCACATGAAATAGTACATCAGTGGTTTGGCGATATGGCTACCGAAAAAAGCTTTGCGCATCTCTGGCTAAGCGAAGGCTTTGCTACTTACCTTACTCATGTTTATATCGAATCAAAATATGGAACTGACAGCCTGAATGCAAGGATGAAAGAAAACCGGGAAACAGTAATTGATTTTGTAACCACATCAAAAAGGCCTGTAGTTGATTCTACCAAAAACTATATGAGCTTACTTAATCCGAACAGCTACCAAAAAGGTGGCTGGGTATTACACATGCTTCGCCGGCAGTTAGGTGATTCTGTTTTTCATAAAGCTATCCGGCAATACTATGCTACATATGCAGGTAAAAATGCTGATACCAAAGACCTGCAAACTATTTTTGAAACAGCATCAGGCAAAAGTTTAAAAATATTTTTTGACCAGTGGCTGCATACACCAGAGAATCCCAGGCTAAAAATCACCTGGAAACATCTTGCAAAAGAAAAAAAAGTAGCCATTACAGTAGAACAGTTGCAAAACAAAATATTTCAGTTGCCGTTGGATATAGGCATTCGTGTTGCCTATTTAAAGCCACAAATAAAAAGACTAGACCTTACAAAAAAGGTCGAAACCTTTTTCTTCCCGATAGAATCTTCATCTTTTTCAATTTCTGCCGACCCTGCTACTTCGCTTTTGTTTGAAGGAACGGTGACAGCCACAAAATAACTGTTACACTATAGCAGGAATACCAGTTTGTGGTATAACGATAGTTCATATTTTTCTCTATCTTCAAACCATGCTTGTAAAAACATTTGGCAGTGCTGTATATGGCGTAGAAGCTATTACCATCACCATTGAAGTAAACTGGCTCAGCAATTCCGGAAAAGACATGATGATAGTTGGCCTGCCTGATAATGCTGTAAAGGAAAGCTTGCAGCGTATAGAAAGTACTTTCAAAACAAATGGCTTTCAGGTGCCCCGGACAAAAGTGGTGGTAAACCTGGCTCCGGCTGATATAAAAAAAAGTGGAACCCCTTTTGATCTTCCCATCGCATTAGGCATACTTGGCGCATCAGAACAATTGAAAAATAAAGATGCATTAAGTAATTATGTTATTATGGGTGAGCTGTCGCTTGATGGTGAAATCCGTTCCATCAAAGGTGCTTTACCAATCGCCATACAGGCAAGAAAAGAAGGCTTCAAAGGATTGATAGTACCAAAAATGAATGCCAAAGAAGCAGGCATGGTAAACAATCTGGATGTATTCGGCGTCACCCATATTAAAGAAGTAATTGATTTTTTTGAAAATGAAGAAAAGGGGCTGGAGCCAATCGTTGTTAATACAAGAGATGAGTTTTTTCATGCACAGTATGATTTTGAAATAGATTTTGCTGATGTAAAAGGACAGGAAAATATTAAACGGGCATTAGAAATAGCAGCAGCAGGTGGCCACAATGCAATATTGATTGGCCCGCCAGGTGCCGGCAAAACAATGCTGGCAAAACGGTTGCCCACCATCCTCCCTCCTCTTTCTTTACAAGAAGCATTAGAAACAACCAAGATTCATTCTGTAGCCGGCAAGTTGCCGGAAAACTCAACGTTAGTTTCTAAAAGACCATTTCGTTCACCCCATCACACCATCAGCGATGTGGCTTTAGTTGGTGGTGGTGGTAATCCACAACCCGGCGAAATCTCCTTAGCACATAATGGTGTTTTGTTTTTGGATGAGCTGCCGGAATTTAAAAGAACAGTGCTGGAAGTAATGCGTCAACCAATGGAAGAACGAAAAGTAACTATATCAAGAGCAAAAGTGGCGGTGGACTTTCCCGCATCTTTTATGCTGATGGCGTCTATGAACCCCTGCCCTTGCGGTTATTATAACCACCCGGAAAGAGAATGTACCTGTCCGCCGGGAACTGTACAGAAATATTTAAATAAAATTTCCGGCCCTTTGCTCGACAGGATCGATTTGCATGTAGAAGTAACCCCCGTTGCTTTCAGTGAATTATCCGGAACCAAACAACAGGAAACTTCTGCCAGCATTCGTGACAGGGTAATTATTGCAAGAGAGATACAAGCAACCCGTTACAAAGACAATCCCGGTATTTATTGCAATGCACAAATAAGCAGCAAAATGCTAAAAGAGATTTGTGTTATTACCCAGGTTGGTTCTAACCTGCTGAAAGCAGCGATGGAAAAATTAAATCTCTCTGCCCGGGCTTATGACAGGATATTAAAAGTATCAAGAACAATTGCCGATCTTTCGCAAAGTGCTGACATCAAACCAGAACACCTGGCAGAAGCAATACAATACAGAAGCCTCGACAGGGAAGGATGGGCAGGATAAAAAACGCTGACACATATAGTATGACAAAAACACTTTTTCTATCTGTAATGAATGGTTCGGCCTGGGGAGGCAGCGAAGAACTCTGGTACCAGGCGGCCTTATGGATGGCCCGTCATCACTACGATGTAGGTGTTTGCTGTTTTGACGATGCCGGGAAAAGTGGAAAGATGAGAGAACTGGAAAAGGCGGGCTGCAAACTATTTCTATTGCCCGGAAGAGAGGAAACCAAAAAGCAATTGCTATTGGGAAAAATAAAATTGAGTATTGCCGTTACAGAAGTCCCGTTTGAGGAATATGATAAAGTAATTGTAAGACAGGGTGGATGGAAAGATGTAACACATGGGCCATTCAAAAAACTTTTTCAGCGAATGAAGGAGTATGTACTAATCTATCACAATTATAATATCAACGAAAAATTTTCGCTGCGAAAGTTTTCACTGTTGCAAAAATGGGCTGATAAGGCTGTAAAAAATTTAGGCGATACACCAAAAATTTTTCAGGCGTTGGAAGAGGCTTACTCATTAAGTATTCCCCGGCAGGAAAAACTTTTTAACCCTCTTACATTTGAAGTTCCGCAAACGGCTGCCCCTTACCCGCAAGTGGTCAACGGCAAATATATTTTTTCGGTATTCGCTGCATTAGATATTGGCCGAAAAGCACAGGATGTATTGATAAAAGCATTTGCAGGTGCTGGCTGGAAAGACAGAAAATGGGAACTTCATCTTTACGGATCGGGCAAAGACAAAGAACTGCTTCAAAAAATGATACAGGATCATCAACTACAATCAAAAATTTTTTTACAGGGCAATGCTGATAACTATGCAGAGGCCATCTGTAAGTCACACCTTGTATTGCAAATAACGCATATTGATGCTATGCCAATAACAGTAATGGACTCATTGGCCATGGCCCGGCCAATAGTAGTAAGCAATGTGGGTGATATGCCATCCTGGATCAATAATGACATTAACGGATGGGTTGTAACGCAGGTAACACCTGATGCTATTAACCGAACCTTAGAACAGGCATGGGAGCAACGGGATAACTGGGCAACAATGGGTAAACAATCATTTGCCATTTTTCACCGGGACTTTCCGGCCAGCCCGATTAATTATTTTTTAAAACAAACAGGTATTCTTTCTTAACCTCCACCCGTAAGCACATTATTCCTATCTTTCTGCTGTTAAAAACAGCATCACTAATTTTTGAGCAACTGATTTTATGGTTATCGGAAGCGGATTACTGGCCCGGCATTTTGAATCGTATAACAAAGACGACAGGTTCTTCATTTTTGCATCCGGTGTATCTAACTCGAAAACTAAAAACACGGATGCCTACAACCGTGAAATTTCTTTACTCAGAGAAACAATACAACAATACCCGGAAAAAACAATTGTTTACTTCAGCACCTGTAGCGTTTACGACCCTGATGAAATTAAATCTGCCTATGTGCAACACAAACTAAAAATTGAAGACATTATTCAAACAACGGTGCCAAGGTATTTTATTTTCCGGGTGTCTAATGTGGCAGGCAAATCGCCAAATCCCAATACACTATTAAACTATTTTTTTTACCATATAAAAAATGGGATCAACTTTGATCTTTGGATGAATGCCTGCAGGAATATCATTGACATTGACGATGTTTTCCGGATAGTTGATCAATTATTGAAAAAAAATCTTTTCGCCACACAGCCAATAAATATTGGAAGCCCGGTCAATTACCCGGTAAAAGAAATTGTGGCAGCAATAGAATTACATCTTAATACAAAATCAAATTATGTTGAAGTGAATAAGGGCAGTTGTTTTGAAATTGATTTATCCGCTATCCAGCCAATCCTTGAAAATACACAACTGCAACTCAATGATGATTACCTCGCAGGTTTACTTGCTAAATACTACTAACTAATAACGGGAAAATTCCGGGTAATCGTTACACAATAATTCCCAGCCCGTAACACTTAGGATAGTTATAGACAGCTTTACCCGTTGCCTTAGCGAGGTCAATTACGGCCCTGCGGACTTCCGGAAAACTTTCTGTGTCATGAAAGATGGTGCAGGTACTATGGGTAACCGCCCATAAACCACATTCGTACGTTTCTTTATAATTATGGACAATATCTACATGGGCAAAATCATACTGCGAATCATCTTTTGTAATCCAGTCACGGTAGTCGGATTGGTGTAGTTGTATATTTTGAAATGAAGAAAGCCTTTCCTTTGTTTGCTCAAAATGATCGCCTTTATGATCTGTATGTTCATCGCCTTGAAAAGTATCTACACCAACCACTTCCTTGAAATAATTAGAAAAAACAACTGATGAGTAACCAAACTCCACTCCAAATTCTATACACCGGTTCCGCTTTACTTCAAACCTGTCTAATATATCTTCCATAATCAATTCAAGCCCGGCCCATGCAGTAGCCACCTCTATCATCTGTGCAGGTTTCACTTTTTTGTTGGGTTTATAAACAGGTATATCTGTTTTTTTACCGAATAACCCTGCTATGCTGAATTTTGCCATATAATTTGATTGGAATAATTATGATTAGCTGTTATCCCCTATTCTTCACCCTTCTCGCCATTTTTCTAAACTCATTTAGTTTGCTAAGATAGTTTCTTCGCCAGATTGGGAACAAGGTTTTTTGATTACGGGTAAGTAGCCAGAAAAGTTTCCAGGAAAATCCGTTCCTAATATCATGGTAAGCAGAATAAAGCTGCCCCATAAAATTCCTGTCATAGCAATGTATGCTGTCCTTTAATAATCCTATCCGTTCCAGTTTTTGAAGATACTCTTCATACTTGCTGTTCTTATTGTTTTTTTTCTGCCTGTTTTTTTCTGCCATTACTGCTGTAAAAGAATCAGGATGCTGCCGCCAGCCCGTCAATGGTTCATCCACATAATTTATATGGGAAATTGATGCAGCGGTATAAGCCAGCCAGGTATCATAAGGCATGTTGCCGGGAATGGGCAAAGCATAAACAAGAAGTTCTTTTTTTAATAAAGTGGTGTGCCCCCAGATAAAATCATAAAAAATAAACGCATTTGGATGCGGATGATTATGCAAACGAAACGTATCACTTATTTTTTTTCCTGATTCGGTATTACTATCATCTATATAAACGGAATCCGAATAAACCATCATCGCATCGCCAATGGAAGTAACCAGTGTTTGAATTTTATGTGCCTTCCAGATATCATCATGATCAGCAATAGCGATAAATTCTCCTTTGCAAAGAGATAAACATTTTTCAAAATTTTTACTGTACCCGAGGTTTACTTCGTTCTTATAAATCGTAAATACACCCGGATGCCGGCAGCTAAATTGTTCTAATGTTTGTACCG
>JAYVKT010000181.1:0-7951 GCA_043768195.1 Chitinophagaceae bacterium
GTCATTAGCATAATGTAACGATTGGAAATATCAATGGATGGGCTTTCGGGAGGCTCTATACTAAAACCTCTTGTGCCCGTCGGTTCATAATCATCAGCCACAAAAAAGAAGTCTGCTACATTTTTGATTTTACCCCGCATTACCGGAACATCCAGCTTTGCATATGTTTTCTTACTTTGCTCTAATGCTGCATCATTCCTCGCCTCTTCCAGCGAAGCAGCAATATCTGTCACAGCCATGTTTTCATCTGCAGCTGTTATAGTTAGAACAGGCGATATTGTTTCAGGACTTTTTATTGATTGTATGGGGTTTTGTTTTGATACTACGGTAGCATCGGTTTGTTTGCTGAACAACTGGATGCCACCCCAGGCTAAAAGACCAATAATGACCGCTGCTGCGGCGTATTTAAGTAAAGGAGAAAACCTTCTGTGTTCAGGAACGGCCGCTTCATGTTCTGCATCCAGCGATGTTTTTATGGTATTCCATGCCGTTGCAGGTGGATCCACTTCAATGCCTGCAAGCCTTCCTGCATAGTCATTTACCAAAGCTAATTCATCCAATTTTGCAGCAATATTTTGCCAGGCATACACCGGGGGTATTACTTCCATTAAATGCAGCTTTGAAGGAAATTGAAGTCCGGATTCATCTAATTCAACTGCAATCTTTTCCCATACTGCCGGTGGGGGTGTTACTTCGTAGCCGTAAATTTTATGTTGCGATCCGCTGCTCATTATTTGCTTCTTACTCCTCTTTGTTTGTCAATAAATGTTCTAACCATGTCTTGTAAAATCACTTTTGCTCTTGACAGTT
This sequence comes from Chitinophagaceae bacterium, assembly GCA_043768195.1. Taxonomy (GTDB): domain Bacteria; phylum Bacteroidota; class Bacteroidia; order Chitinophagales; family Chitinophagaceae; genus JJ008. The sequence goes on from JAYVKT010000181.1 coordinate 811, forward strand.
GCGACTTACTGGTTCCTTCACTGATGCCCAGCATATCGGCAACCTCTTTATGTGTATAGCCTTCTACCACATACATATTAAAAACGGTGCGGTATCCGGGCGACAGTTCCTGAACTAATGCCAGTATATCTTTTTCTGCCAGTTCATCGAGTACAGAAATATATTTTCCTTCAATGGTGTTCTCTTCTTTTTCTGTTACCGGCATCAGGTAGCGTTTGCGGCGAAAATGTTCGATGGCGGTGTTTACAAAAATGCGGCGTACCCAACCTTCAAAGGAACCTTCGCTGCGAAAACTGTCTAATTTTTTAAAGACCTTGATAAAGCCTTCCTGTAATATGTCTTCGGCTTCTTCAGCATTACCGGCATATCGCAGGCAGACGGCATACATTCTGGGTGAAAACCGTTTATACAATTCTTCCTGTATCCGGCGGTTGCCTTCCATGCATCCTCTTATAAGGTCGCTTTCGGAAATATTTTGGTTGCGTTCGGGTATCAAAATCAGTGGTTTGTTTGTAAAGTATTCAAAAATGCTACCAGTTTTTCAATTGCCTTTTTTCTATGACTGAATTGGTTCTTTTCTCCCATATCCATTTCGGCAAAGGTTTTAGCAGAACCGGCCGGTACAAATACCGGATCGTAACCAAAACCCTGTTCCCCTTTTCTTTCTTCAATTATCTGGCCCTCACAGATGCCTTCAAATAGTGTTTCATTGCCGTCTATTAACAAGGATATAACGGTTCTGAACCTTGCACTACGATCGTCTTTACCCGCCAAATTACTTAAAAGCTTTTCAATGTTAGCATCAAAGGAACGGTTATTACCGGCATACCTTGCACTTTTTACGCCGGGCTGGCCTTCCAGGGCGGTTACTTCTAATCCGGTGTCCTCACTGAAACAATTTGTACCAGTCATTTCAAAAATAGCCTTTGATTTGCCCGAAGCATTTTCCTCCAGTGTATTATATGGTTCCGGAATATCAATATCAATCCCTGCTTCTTTCAAGGTTATTATGTCGAGGCTTTTTCCAACAACGGAACGAATCTCATCTGTTTTGTGCTGGTTATTGGTAGCGAAAATTAGTTTCAAGTTCTGGAATTTTATTTGCCGGGAAGAAACGAAGGCGGTAAGAGCTTCAAAGAAAAATTTCTTACCAACTTATAATCTTACCGGCTATCGTTTATAGATTAAATAACCTTTTCAAACAAACCCATAATTTGCTTTTTTCTACTTTGTCAGTTTCCAAATTTTTCAGCGATGGTGAATACAGAAATGAATTGCCCGCAAAACCTTGTATCTGGTAATGCGGAAAACTCATTGGCAAACCAAATGCCACAGGCTCTGTATCAAAAAGTAAAACGATTTTGCTTTTAAAGAATGAAGTCAGTTCTTTATAAGACACTCCCGGATGATTATTAAGATTGACAATGGCAACATCGGCCAAGCTTAGTTTACAGGCACTTAATATGCCGGTGAGAAAAGTCAATTCGTTATCAGGTAAATAAACAGCATCGCTGCTTTTTAAAATGACCAGAATGTTTTTATTATTATTGCCAAGCGATTTCCAGGGAGTATCGGGTGCTGTATTAACAGCAGTTGTGCCCAATTCTATACTGGCTGCTACAACACCTGTTTTCTCTATCACCGTTTCAGTATCATCAATTAATGAAGACGGATATAAGTCAACTACTACAGAAGCCGGTAATTCGATATGATTGATGTCCATAAGCCGGTTAGTAATTTACCCTAATGAGTGTTAGTTTTTTTCGTTTCTTTGACCCGGTAAAAATAAACTTTTATGACGGCAGCTATGGACATTTTAATCAGAAAAGCAGAACAGAGTAAATTGAAAGATTTAAACCTGGAAAACCTGCCCTTCGGTAAGTATTTTACCGACCATATGCTGGAAGCTGATTACGAAAACGGCGAGTGGAAAAATATTGAAATAAAACCCTACCAACCACTGCTGCTAAGCCCATCACTTGCTGCCTTGCATTATGGTCAGGCTATTTTTGAAGGAATTAAAGCTTATAAAGACAGCGAAGGCAATGCATTTATATTCCGTCCACAGGATAATTTTAAACGGTTCAATATTTCTGCTGAAAGAATGCAAATGCCACAGGTGCCTGAAGAATTGTTTATGGAAGGTATGCGTCAGTTGATTGAACTGGATAAAAACTGGATACCTTATAAGGAAGATCATTCCTTATACATTCGTCCGTTCATGTTTTCTTCTGATGAATTGATTGGCGTCCGTCCATCTGATACATATAAATTCATGATTATTTTAAGCCCTACCGGTCCTTATTACAGTGAGCCAATGCGGATTTATGTGGAAGAACAATATGTAAGAGCTGTACCGGGTGGTGTGGGTTATGCAAAAGCGGCCGGTAATTATGGCGCAGCTATGTATGCTACAGCCGAAGCAAAGAAAAAAGGCTACGATCAGGTGCTGTGGATGGATGCTAATGAGCATAAATATGTACAGGAATGCGGCACCATGAATGTGTTCTTCATCATTGGTAATACTGCCATTACCCCCGATTTGCAGCAAGGCACCATTCTTGACGGGGTGACCCGCCAGAGTGCCATTACCTTATTGAAAGAGATGGGCTTTACCGTTGAAGAAAGGCCATTAAGTATCCATGACATTATTGATGCTTACAAGGCAGGCTTATTATATGAGGTATTTGGAACAGGAACTGCTGCTACTATTTCTATGATAAAAGAGCTGCGTTACAAAAATTTTGAAATGAAATTTGATGTAGATACCTGGAAAACTGCCCCCACTATTAAAAAATGGCTGACTGATATCCGGGAGGCAAAGAGAGAAGATAAATATAACTGGATGCAGAAAGTTTAAGGCTTGATTTTTAAGTAGTTCAGTATATATACATAGCCCTATTTTTTAATTATGGCTGTTTTATCCACAAAACGTTCAATATCAGAAAAAACAGCTGTCATTTTTTTGGAGATTAAACCTCCCGCCGTTACCTTTGCCCTCCCAAAAACAAGGGTCAAGAATGCCTACAATTCAACAGCTAGTAAGAAAAGGAAGACAAATCATCAGAGCCAAGAGTAAATCAAGGGCTTTGGATCAGTGTCCGCAGCGTCGTGGTGTATGTACAAGGGTATATACAACAACCCCTAAAAAGCCAAACTCTGCTTTGCGTAAAGTTGCAAAGGTTCGCTTGACTAATAAAATTGAGGTGATTGCCTACATTCCCGGAGAAGGTCATAATCTGCAGGAGCACTCCATCGTTTTGATTCGTGGCGGAAGGGTAAAGGATTTACCTGGTGTTCGTTACCATATTGTCCGTGGTTCTTTGGATACTGCAGGTGTAAAAGACCGTAAGAAGAGCCGTTCAAAGTACGGGACTAAAAAAGAGAAAGCAAAGAAATAATAGGTTTTAAGTAATAAGTTTAAAGTAATTTTTTAAGTCATGCGGAAAGCACAAGCCAAGAAACTCCCTTTAGCACCAGACCCTAAGTTTAACGACAAACTGGTTACCCGTTTTGTTAATAACCTGATGTGGGAAGGAAAGAAAAGCGGAGCCTATAATATTTTCTATGATGCCTTGGACAAAGTAGCCAAGCAAACAAGCGAAGATGGATACGAGGTTTGGAAAAGGGCTTTGACGAATGTAACCCCTGGTGTGGAAGTTCGCAGCCGCCGTATTGGTGGCGCCACTTTTCAGATACCAGCAGAGGTTCGTCCTGACAGAAAAATTTCATTGAGCATTAAATGGCTGATTCGCTACAGCCGTGACAGGAATGGCCGCAGCATGGCTGATAAACTTGCCGGAGAAATAGTAGCCGCATCAAAAGGTGAAGGAGCTGCATTTAAAAAGAAAGAAGACACCCATCGTATGGCTGAAGCCAATAAGGCTTTTGCTCACTTTAGGATCTAAAAGATACAAGAACACAACCCGTCCCGCATTATGCGGGGCTTCCACAGAACCATTCGTTGAAAAGCGGATGGTTTTTTGTTTTAGCAGGCATTACCCCTTATTCTATTTCCAACATAAAAAAAATCCCAACTGCTTTCGCAAATGGGATTCAAATATTGTATGTCTTAAACGATTACCCCAACTTTTTCTGCAAATTTTTATCTATGGCATCTAAAAACTCTTCGGTATATAAATAATGGTCACCATGTTTTACTTTATTACCATGAATACAAACAGCAAGGTCTTTTGTCATTTTGCCTTCTTCCACTGTTTCAATACACACTGCTTCTAATGCCAAACAGAAATCAATTAATGGTTGGTTGTTATCTAATTTTCCACGGAAAGCCAGGCCTCTTGTCCACGCAAAAATGCTGGCGATTGGATTGGTAGATGTTGGTTTGCCTGCCTGGTGGTCACGGTAGTGTCTTGTCACCGTACCATGTGCCGCTTCGGCTTCCATTGTTTTTCCATCAGGGGTTATAAGAACTGAGGTCATTAAACCCAAAGAACCAAAACCTTGTGCAACGGTATCACTTTGTACATCACCATCATAGTTTTTACAGGCCCAAACAAAATTGCCATTCCACTTTAATGCACTGGCCACCATATCATCAATCAGGCGGTGTTCATATACAATGCCTGCTGCATCAAACTTTGCTTTAAATTCATTTTGATAGATGTCTTCAAAAATATCTTTGAAGCGGCCATCATATTTTTTCAGGATGGTATTTTTAGTAGAAAGGTATAAAGGCCATTTTTTGCTAAGAGCCATATTGAAACAGCTTCTTGCAAAACCCATAATACTTTCATCGGTGTTGTACATACTCATCGCCACACCATCCCCTTTAAAATTAAATACTTCAAATGTTTGTGGTTCGCCACCTCCCTCGGGAGTAAAGGTCATGGTGAGTTTTCCTTTTCCTTTTATCACCGTATCAGTAGCACGGTATTGGTCGCCAAATGCATGACGCCCAACTATGATTGGGGCTGTCCAGTTGGTAACCAGTCTTGGAACATTGCTTATAACAATTGGCTCCCGAAAAACAGTGCCGTCCAATATGTTGCGGATAGTTCCATTAGGGCTCTTCCACATTTGCTTCAGATTAAATTCTTTTACCCTTGCTTCATCCGGGGTAATGGTGGCGCATTTAATACCCACACCATATTGTTTAATAGCATTGGCAGAATCAATAGTTACCTGGTCGTTGGTCTGGTCACGGTATTCAACACCGAGGTCATAGTATTTGATGTCAAGATTCAGATAGGGGAGAATCAGCTTGTCTTTAATAAACTTCCAGATAATCCGGGTCATTTCATCACCATCCAACTCAACCACCGGGTTTGCTACGTCGATCTTTTTTGCCATAAAACTCTTGTTTTTAGTGTTTACTATTCAATGGACTGCAAAACTAAGGGATTATATAGTGCCAGTTATAGGGTCAGGGTGTTACAGCAATCGCTGGGAGGAAAATAAACTTTTATATGAGGCTTGATTTAAATCAATTAAGTTGTATCTTTTGAAAACAAAACTACCGCATGGATACCGTAGGGCTATTCAGGGATTATCTACGCAAATTTATTAACCTGACAGATGCAGAGTTTGATCAGATACTGATGCCGGTTATTAAAGTCAGAAAATTTGGGAAAAAGGAACTGCTTACTAAAGCAGGTAATGTTGAAGAGCATTTCAATTTTATCATTAAGGGGCTTATCCGCAAATACTATAAGAAAGGGAATAATGAAATCAATACGCAGATTTCCACAGAAGGCCATATTATACATAGTCAGGAATCTTACCACAGCCGTCAGCCTTCGGAATATTCTGTGGAAACGATAGAGCCCAGTATGGTAGTATCTATTACTTACAAGGATCTTGAATCTGTTTTTGAGGCATCAAAAAAAATGGAACATCTGGGACGTATTGTTATAACACACACCATGGTGCTGAAAGACCGCTGGCAAATACAGTTAGTTAAAATGACACCGAGGGAACGTTTCCTGCATTTTGTAACCAGGAACCCCGGGATGATGCAACGGGTGCCTCAAAAATTTTTAGCTTCTTACTTAAACATAAAACCAGAAACTTTCAGCCGGTTCAAACATTTGTTAAAAGGGCATGTAAGAAACGTTCATAGTTTATAGTTCATAGAAATTTTTCTTAAAACTGAGAATTTATTTCACTTTTTCGGAAGTAAAGAACAATTTTTATTGTAGGAACTATTAACTATTAATCATGAACCATGAACTGTAAGCTTCTCCAATTAAACATTAACCACCAGCACTGGTATTTTCAACTCATGGCGTACTGACCCAATTGTTTGCCCATAGAGGAGGTCTTTAATACCACTATGTCCATGTGCACCAATCACCAGTATGTCTGCATTGTTTCCTTTTACTAATCGTACAATTTCTTTTGCTCTGTCATTGAAGCCTAATAAACCAATGGCTGTAATATTTTTTTGTTTTAGCTGTTCCACATAAGCATCCAACCTTTCCTGATCTTTTCTTGTTTCCAGGTCGTCGGTATCTTTTTCCATAAGCCGGGTAGCCGCACTTTCCACCACATGTATCAGCACATAAGAAGTGTCTTTATTTCCCTGTCCAATGGCATGATTGATCAATTTCAAATCATTGTTGCTGAAATCCAATGCGACAGCGATTTTATTATAAACGGGAATGGCTATTTGTTCTAATGCCACAGGTTCGGGATGAAGTTGTAATGGAGCTATCACTATTTTTTTACGCATCAGCGGATAAAAAATAGCAATCAATAAAAGTCCCGCATAAAATATACCTCCCAGAATGATGATGATTTTCCAGATGATGTTACCAGACATTGCAAAGAAAGAAGCAGACTGTCCAACTACCATACTTATGTTGAGATAAACCAGAACAGCAGCAATCAATGATGCAAGAAAAATAACAAACGGCTTAATAACGAACTTGCCCATTGTCTTTTTGTCGCTGGTAAAATGTATCAATGGTATGATAGCAAACCCCAATTGCAAACTCAGTATCACCTGACTTAATATAAGCAGGCTGTCAATATTATCTTCACCATTAATTAAAATCACAATTACAGCAGGTACAATGGCAATTAGTCTTGTCATCAATCTTCTTATCCAGGGTGCAATGCGGAGTTTGAGATAACCTTCCATTACTATTTGTCCGGCCAATGTTCCTGTGATGGTGGA
>JAYVKT010000182.1:0-2333 GCA_043768195.1 Chitinophagaceae bacterium
ACTCGAAATAGTCTTTGGACTATTTCTCGTTAACATTGGTACTACTTCCACTTCAGCGTATTGATTAAATGCTGGAGGTCTTTTTTCAAAAAATTATTAACGATACTCAGCGAGTCGGCGTTAGGTGTTGCATCAAAATAAAGGGCTCCTCTTAAAAAATGTTTGATAGAATCTGTAAGAAAGAATTGGCTTGAAGTAGCCGTATTACCGCCGAGAGAAAAATAAATACCTTCCACTCCGTTCTTAGTAACCATTGCACTATCCACTATTCCTGTCGCTACATCCACATGTTGTTTATACGCCATCTTAAAACCATCTCTCACCAATGAATCAAAACTATTTTTTACGCCAATCTCTTTATAACTGATATATATTCTGCCGGCAAATTGAGGTACATCAATATTAATCCACCAATCGCCTGCTTTGTCATCAAAAAAAACAGAGTCCCTGGTTACTTTTGCATAAACAGGATATTCAAATGTGTAGGGGTAGCCCGGCTGGTCAAATGCCTGGTATTTTTTTTCTGGAAAATCAATATGAAAATATCCTTTCTTTTTACCCACGGAATAATCATTGTTGCACCCCGGTAAAAAAAATACACCCGCCATTAATACAAAAACAAATCCAGGTATTTTATTCATAGACAAATCAGTTATTCAGATTTAGGTTTTATTGTCACTTTCACTAATTGTATCCTGTTATTTTCTACCTGCATTATACCAAACTCAAAATCCCCGCAGGGTATCACCCAGTCCACAGTAGGAAACTCACCGGCTACTTCCAATATTAATCCGGCTAAGGATTCACTTTCTCCCCTTATAGCATCAAAAGTATCCATCGGCAATTTCATGATCCTGCACATATCATGAATCATTATTTTACCTTCAAAAATATAGTTACTGTCATCCACTTTATAGTTGTTGCTTTCTTCATCATCAAACTCATCTTTAATCTCGCCTATCACTTCTTCCAAAACGTCCTCCATTGTTACAATGCCGCTGGTGCCACCAAACTCATCTACCACCACAGCAAAGTGAATCCGCTTTTGCTGAAAATCCTTTAACAAGTCTTCAATCAATTTGGGCTCAGGTACAAAATAAGGTTGCCGCATCAACCGGTGCCAGTCGTAGTTATCAGCTTCATTCAAATAGGGAATCAAATCTTTTGTATTGATAATCCCTGCTACTTCATCAAGGCTTTCTTTATAAACCGGCAGCCTTGAATAATGAAGTTCTTCCACCTTTTTTATCACATCTCCAAATGAAGCGTTGTAATCAATGCCGCTTACGTCTAACCGGCTACGCATAATTTGCTTCACCGAAATATTGCCAAACTTCACTATGCCCTTCATAATGTTTTTTTCCTCCTGCGAGGCTTCAGCATCTGTTTTTATATCAATGGCCTCATCTAATTCCTGCATACTCATCGTTTCTGTTTTATCGGCCCCGGCCCTTTTTCCAATCCTGTCGGCCAGTTTCACTATCCATTTACTGATTCTCCGCAGCAACAGGTGCAATGCTTCTACAACTATAGATGAGCCGTATGCAAACCGCAGGTTATTTTGCGTTGCCCACACTTTGGGAAATATTTTTCCAATAAACACCAGCACAAATGCGATAACAATAACTTTTGCCAGCACTTCTGTCAGCCTGCCCACTTTATCAAATGAAATAAACTGGCTGATCAAAAAATTGGAAAGAACAATAATGCAAATGTTAATAAGCGTTCCGGCAATCAATAACGAGGCGTATACTTCTTTAGGCTCTTCAAGCAAGGTTACAATCCGTTTTGCGGAAGCATGCTGCTTTGTTTTCAGCATATTTACATCTTTCTTGTTTAAAGAGAACAAGGCAACTTCGGCACCGGAAATGGTGAAAGTGAGCAATAGCAAAACAAGTAAAGTGATACCTAAAAAAGTAGTGCCCTGCGGGTTTACAGACAGGAAAACATAACAGAAAGAATCAAAAATGGAAATAAGCACCGAATGACTTTCCAAAGCAAGGTTTTTTGTTAAACAATTTTTATAAAAAATGTTTGTACAAATACAAATCCCACCAAGCCGCAAAGTCCGCAAAAAATATATGTCATTTTCTATTTGTGGCCTGGTGTCCCTGCCTGCCGGCAGACCGGTTTGTGGGAAATACTAACACTTATGAAGCAAAGCTATTGTATTTAAAATTTATACTTAGAAAGGCAGGTTTTCAGAAGGATCTCCCATTGGCATATCGCCACCCACACCTTCTATGTCACCACCTTCACCTGCAGCTCCGCTGTTGTCTGTTCTTCTGTCAAGCATTATCAGGTTATCACCCACCACTTCTGTAGCAAATTTT
>JAYVKT010000183.1:0-2356 GCA_043768195.1 Chitinophagaceae bacterium
GAACATTCCTTTTGCCATTGAAAACAAAACCGTGGTATTGATAGATGATGTGCTCTTTACAGGCCGCACCATTAAAGCTGCCTTAGATGTGTTGTTAGATTACGGCAGACCAGCTAAAGTGAAATTGTGTGTACTTATTGACAGAAAGGAACACCGCCAATTTCCCATACAGGCTGATTATGTGGGCAAGGCGGTAGAAACCAAAAAATCGGATAAAGTAAAATTGGTGAATGGAGAAGTGGTATTGCTTTCAGAAAACTGATTATAAAGCAATCTACCTGGTATTTTGCGGGAACTTCCGTGAAATCCAAAAAATCCTTCTAATCTGCGATTAACCCTTTAACTTCGACCTTTAATGCAACTATCCACTCGACATTTGCTCGGCATTAAAAATCTCACCAAAGAAGATATTTCCCTTATTCTTTCCACTGCAGAGCAATTCAAAGAAGTTTTACAACGACCAGTCAAGAAAGTTCCATCACTCAGAGATGTAACCATCGTCAATCTTTTTTACGAAAATTCCACCCGTACCAGGTTCTCTTTTGAACTAGCGGAGAAAAGACTCAGTGCAGATACCATCAACTTTGCAGCTTCCTCTTCTTCAGCAGCAAAAGGTGAGACATTACTCGATACAGTAAACAACATCCTGTCCATGAAAGTGGATATGGTGGTAATGCGGCATAGTGCCAGTGGTGCCCCGCATTTTTTGGCACAGCATATTCCTGCTGCCATCATCAATGCAGGTGATGGTATCAATGAACATCCTACACAGGCTTTACTTGATGCTTTTTCCATCAAAGAAAAAACAGGAACATTAGCAGGAAGAAAAGTCGCCATTATCGGCGACATCATGCACAGCCGGGTGGCGCAGAGTAATATTTATTTACTGAAAAAAATGGGAGCCGAAGTAACGGTTTGCGGGCCACCCACTTTAATTCCCAAATACATCAGCGAAGCATTGGGAGTGCAGGTAAATTATAATCTGAAAGAAACATTGGAATGGTGTGATGTGGCGAATGTATTACGGATTCAATTAGAAAGACAAAACCAGGTATTATTTTCTTCGCTGCGGGAATACAGTTTGGCCTACGGCATCAACAGAAATTTATTAGACAGCCTGCATAAAGAAATTGTAATAATGCATCCCGGGCCAATCAACAGGGGGGTGGAAATAGACAGTGATGTGGCTGACTCTAAACAATCCATTATATTGCAGCAGGTAGAGAATGGTGTGGCGGTGAGGATGGCTGTGCTATATCTTCTTTCAGGTCGAAATTCTCACAATAATTAATAATTAATAATTATTAATTATTAGCTTGGTAACGCTAATAATTTATACATGCAAAGAATCTGTTTGTTTCCCGGAACCTTCGACCCCCTTACTCTTGGTCATGTGGATATTATCAACCGGGCACTTCCGCTGTTTGATAAAATTGTAGTGGGTATTGGACTAAACACTTCCAAGGCTCCTATGTTTACTAATGAACAACGGCTTAGCTGGATAAAAGAAATTTATAAAGATGAAGACAGGGTAGAAGGTGCAGTATATGAAGGGCTGACCATTGATTTTTGTAAAAAAATAGGAGCCCATTTTATCCTCCGGGGCATTCGCTACGTTAGCGATTTTGAATATGAAAAAACAATTGCTGATGCCAACCGTACGCTGGACAGGGGTATCGAAACAGTCTTTCTTACCGGGGAGCCAAAATATACATCGGTGGCATCTACTATCGTAAGGGATATAATACGAAATGGCGGCGACTCCAGTCATTTTCTTCCTGAAGTAGTTTTTAACTCACTACCTAAATAATAAGGATGTCAATTTGGTTTAATAAAGATTTGTCAATAGAACATTTAGGACAAACCGGCAAGGGAACAATGGGTGAATACCTTGGCATTGAATGGGCAGAGCTGGGCGAAAATTTTCTGAAAGCCAGGATGCCGGTTGACCACCGTACCAAACAACCTTATGGTTTATTGCATGGTGGCGCATCTTGTGTTCTGGCAGAAACAATTGGCAGTGTTGCGTCTGCTATGGTTATCGATCCCGCCCGGTTTCAATGTGTGGGGCTGGAAATAAATGCCAATCATGTACATAGTGCCACCAATGGTTATGTAACTGGTATAGCCACACCGCTGCATCTTGGTAAATCTACCCATGTATGGGATATAAAAATCTATAATGAGAATGGAAAGATGGTTTGTGTAAGCAGACTTACGGTAGCCATCATTGAGAAAAGGGATTTTACAACGCCAAAGTCTTTGTAAAACACTTTTGCTGTTCGTTTATTTTAGTTCCCCTGATCTGTGCTACTATCATCTTTGTATTGAACTTCTCAGAGAACTATAAATAATT
>JAYVKT010000184.1:0-14344 GCA_043768195.1 Chitinophagaceae bacterium
TTTTGGCATGGAGCAATATGTGTGAGTTTAATAATTATGCCTCATTTCAATTTACTTCTTCAGGTGTATATCAATCATGGATTGTTCCGGCAGGTGTAACTAAGATAAAAGTACAGGTATGGGGTGGTGGTGGTAAAGCTGGCGGTGTAGGCGGAACACCGTCGAGTGGAGCAGGTGGAGGAGGTGGTGGATATATTGAAGGCTATCTGACAGTCACTCCTGCAAGCACCGTAAATGTGAGAATTGGCTCTGGTGCAAATAATACCATACCGAACGCACAAGCTACCAATGTAGAATATGGTAGTCAGTCTTTAAATGCATGGGGTGGTACTAATGCAAACTGGCCGGGTGGCACCAACCCTGTTTCACCAGGATTGGGCGGAACATTTTATGTTAGTAATACAATTAATTACATAGGAATAAACGGAGAGAATGGAAACCCTGATATTGTGAGGTTCGACCAGGTAAGCTCCACCAACTTTGTCAAAGCCATATACTATGGCGATGGTGGAAATGCAGGCAATGCAAATAATACAAGTGGAAAAGGAGGTTATCTTTTTGTGGATACTGGTGGTGGAACAATTTACTCAAATACATTGGGCAGTAAAGGCGGATTGCCCGGTGGTGGTGGTGGAAACGGCAATTATTCTTTTGAGAATGCAGGTGGAAATGGAATGGTAATCATACATTATTAGAAAACTATTGTTTGATTATGTAAGTGTATTACAAAAAGAACAGATGAAAATAGAATTAAAATCGAACGAAACAAAAATGTGTTTAGTAAGAACTAAACTGTATGATATTTAGATAAGAGTATTGTAATAGATATAATATTTAATAAATAACCAGATGAAAAAAACTATAATAGCACTCAGCATAATATTATTGCTACGACCTTTAATGGCGCAGGATATACAATTCTATAATCAAGCGAATAATAGTGTTATACTTTATGAACATGGTAATTTTAGCGGGCAAACCAAAACATTTGGGGTAGGTACTTACCGGTTCACTTCTTCTGCCGACTTTAATGATCTTGCATCTTCTATAAAAGTACCGGCTGGCTTTGTTGCCGTTATTTATGAACATGCTAATGAAGCAGGTGGTTATGGTACCTATGTTGATCTGATGGAAGATTGTGCTGACCTATCGGTTTATGGTTTCAACGATAAAACTTCTTACCTGAGTGTATTCAGTGCTTCCAAACCCGGTTATGCATATGTACGGGGCAGGATGAGCAACAATCAATTTGTAGCCGGGCATTGGGAAAGAGCAAGAACAGGAATAGATAATTCGCCGCCTGCCACTCCTTCAGCATTATCGCCTTCTGCTCCTGCCACTCCATCGGTGTTGTCTGTTAGTGGACCCACTACCATCATCACAAGCCTTGGTGTACAAACACCGGATGCGCAGATTTTATGGGAAAAAGCGATGAATGATCAAATGGGAATAATAGGAAATGATTATCGGAAAATTGAGAAAATAGGAACTGCAGCTTTTGAACGGGAGTTTACTGGCAATAACGGGGCAAAAGTTGCAGACGCATTAGGTCTTAGTCATATTAATTTTTGGTTTCCTCAAAAACGTTCTATTCCCGGCGATAATCGCAGTCTGTATAAAAGAACATTGCATGGAATAGTTACAAGTTATGCACAGGAAAACGGGGCAGATTGGCTCCCGGACTATGATGTACATGTTAATATAAAACCCTCTCCCAAATTTGAATATTTACTAAAAGATGCAGCACTGCCAAATTTATCAAAGCTTACAGAGATTGGTCAGAAAATAAAAGGGGAGACAGTAGGCTGCCCATCGGTATTTACAACTGTGGAAGCAGAGATTGCACCAGATTATTGGCCAAAAGGAGATCGGTTATTTGCCAGGTCTGTTTTTGCTGATATGTGCCTGAAAAGAGTGGGTGCCGAAATGTGTGTTTATGGGCCGTGGATATATGATGCTGGACATTGCGATCAACCAGAGATACATCCTGCAGAACAATTTTGGTGGAATGAGAATGTCAGTGGGGGTAAAAAATATTCCTTGAATGTTTTCTGTGATGCATCCAGAAGATTCTGGTGGCGGGATCAAATGGATGACGGCGTAAAATTGAAACCATGGGGGGCTCCGCCAATCAAAGGAGTTTTCGCAATAGCATTTGAAATTATACTGGGGGCAGAAACAGCCGTTAATCAAGTATCAAAAAAATTTGAAGCATCATATATTGACCATTATAATCTTATTGAATATCCTGGTGCAGATCAAACCTATAAACTTATGTATCAAAACCAGGTGCTGGTATCATTTATTCCTCATAATAATGCCTTTAAAGTTTCTTTTGAAAATGTTGGTAAAGTTGGAAATAAAGTCAGAGGCTTCCTTGTAATAGAAACATCGGTGGGTAAGTGCACTCAAATAGCAACAAGTATCTCCGTCAATGGGGCTAATAATATAAATATTCCTGCAGGAACTAGCCCGGAGGCTGTTCCGGAATCAATCGAAAGACAAGTCTTTAAAAAGGAGGAAGGGTATTATTTGTTTTCTATCCTTGAAACAAATGTTACGGTGCGGCCAGCAAACAATGCTGGTGCAGGCGTTAAAGAGAAACAATAAGTAAAGAAATAAAAACCGTTATTTTAAAAACCTTTCCCTCACCTCTGGTGTTGGTACCATGCATTCGTCTTTTTTACCAAACCACTTATACCGGTTGCGGGCAATCCATTTATAAAATGGTTGGCTGATAAAGCCGGGGATAATAATAAAAGCATATAATAACCGGGCCGGCCAGTCAAGATATCTGCATATCCTTATAGCAGCCGATGCAAAAGTGTACACTTTCCCATTGTTAATAAGAATTACAGTATCTGTGGTGGAAGGAATGTTGAACTTTCTCCTGAGTTCCTCTCCGGCAGAGGATTGTAATGGGGCAAATTTCAATTTTGCTTTCTTGTCATTGCGGATGGCAAAATTTACCATGCGGTTACAAAAATTGCAGACACCATCAAAAAGGATTACCGGGTTATTTATTTTCATCCTGCAAAGGTAGCGGTCAGGTTCTTTTTCAAGGATTAGTTGTATTTTTTAACCCTGAATGCAGCAGATATGAAACTACAGGTTAAAATAATTATTGCATTATTATTCTTATATAACCAGGCAACTGCCCAACTGCATATTAGCCATAGTGATTCTGCCAGCATATTTAAAATGATAGAACGGGCCGATTATTTTTTTGATAAGGGACAATATGACTCCTCTGTTATAATTGCAACTAAAGCAGCAGAGCTGGCTAAAACAAAAAAATTTTATAAGGGACAGGGATGGGCATTGGTAAAAGTGGCTGAGGTTTTGATAGAAGAGAAAGAATTGACAAAAGCTGTGCTAGTGGCAATTCAGATACATAAAATCGGAAACCAGTTAAATGATTCGCTGCTTTCTGCTGTGTCATTAATGCAACAGGGGCAGGCAAAAATGTATGATGATCAACCAGACGAAGCAATATTATTGCTTGATAAAAGTATAACATCAGGGCTTGGAAAATTTTTAAATGAATACCTGGCACTTGCTTTCAATGATTTGGGATATGCCTGGGGCATGAAAGATGAGTATGAACGACAGGCACAGTTTACCCACAAATCCCTTACCATATATGAGAAGATGGAAAATGATGCAGGAGTGGCAATGGCGTTGGGAAATTTATCTTCTGTATATTATCAAATGGGACAAAAAGAAAAAGCAATTGAGTACGGCAAACAATCATTGAAGTATCGGGAGAAAACCGGGGATCTGGTAAGGCTCTCCATCAGCTGTTGCAACCTTAGCCAATACTATCTCGGTATTAATCTGGACGAAGCAACAAAATACCAGGAACTATGCGTTAAGTATGCCCGCCAATCCGGAGATAATGCCCGCCTTATTCACTCTTATATTACATCCTCTTTAGTTGCAAACGGAAAGAAGAATAATAAAGAAGCATTTGAGTATGAGCTAAAGGTGATTGACCTGCTGGAAAAATCAAAGTCAAACCAGCGGATGCTTGCCCGGCGGTATATTGCTGCTGCTATCTATAATGATATGCTTGCAAAAGATTCACTTATTACATTAGAGTATTATAATAAATCCATACGGTTATCGCAGGAGCAGGGCGACAGAGGCAACATGAGAGATGCCTACCTGTATCTTTCTAACTATCACAACCGGAAAAAGAATTTCGGTGAAGCATATACAAACTATAAAAGTTATATTTTATACAGGGATAGTATTGTAAGTGCGGAGAAGGAAGAAAAGATTGCTGAACTGGAAAACCGTTATGAAACAAATAAGAAAGATATAGAAATTGAAAGGTTGAATACAGATCAAAGAATAAAGCAACTGGAAATTGAAAAACAGAAAGCAATAATTGCCGGAAATACCGCAATGGCCTTGCAAAAACAGAATGAGATTGATTTGTTATCAAAAACCCGGGAGTTGCAGCATGTAAAAATCAAACAACAGGAAGAAGAGCTGGATAAGCAGTCGTTACTGGCTAAAACAAACTCCCAGCAATTACAGCTTACAGAAAAGGAAAACCAATTGCAGGAAAAGCAATTAAAAAACCAGCGGACTGTACGGAATTTATTGATAGCAGGGCTTGGGATGTTCTTGCTTTTTGGGTTCACCTGGTTCAACAGATATCAATTAAAGAAAAAACTGGAGCAGCAAAAAAGCTTGCTGGCAATGCGTAATAATATAAGCCAGGACTTGCATGATGATATAGGTGCTTCCTTAAGTAATATTAATATATTAAATGAGCTGGCAAGGCGCAACGCTAATCAACCGGAAAAGTCAATGGCGTATTTATCCAAAGCTTCTGAAGATATACAGCGTATCAGCGAATCATTGTCAGATATTGTATGGAACATCAATCCACGGTATGATGACCTGCAAAACTTATTTATCCGGATGAAAAGATATGCCGCCGATATGCTGGATGGTAAAAATATCAGCGGGGAGTTTGTTTTTCCGAGCACAGTACCCGGTCTTAAATTAAGTATGACACAGCGGCGGGATTTGTACCTCATTTTCAAAGAAGCTATCAATAACCTGGCTAAATATTCTGGTGCAAAAAATGCTGTCATCAATGTGCAGGCAGATGAGCATATAATTGAACTGCTGATAAAAGACGATGGTAAGGGCTTTGATACTAAGATAACAAGTACGGGTAACGGGTTGCAAAATATGCAACAAAGAGCAAAAGCTTCCGACGCACAGGTAAAGATCACATCAACACCGGGAGCCGGCACAACTGTAGTTCTGAAAATGGGAATCAGCTGAAATTATTTATTCCCCAAAAGTGTAATAGTTTCTCATCATCTCATTACTTATTTTTGATGATATGCCTTATCAACTATTGATATTCGAAGATAATGCCCGGTTGCGGCAATCGCTGGGGATATTGCTGAATGATGAAACAAATTTTCAGGTGGCAGCTTCGTTTTCCGATTGTGATAAGGCGGGCAGGCAAGTGGAGAAATATAATGCAGACCTGGTGGTAATGGATATTGATATGCCAGGGATTGGCGGTGTGGAAGGGGTAAAGCAAATAAAAAATGCCAAGCCGGAAGTAAAAGTGGTAATGCACACTATGTTTGATGATGATAACAGGATATTTGATTCTATTTGTGCCGGAGCGGATGGTTACCTTCTGAAAAACACCTCACCTCTGCAATTAGTAACTGCCCTGCAGGAAGTAATGCAGGGCGGGACACCCATGAGCCCCTTTGTAGCGCAAAAAGTATTTCAGCATTTTCGCCAGGCGAAAACAAGCACAGACCAGTTTCACCTCACTACCAGGGAAAAAGAAATTCTGGAATTGCTGGTAAAAGGTAACTCCTATAAAATGATAGCTAATAAAAGTTCTGTTACTATTGACACAGTAAAGAAACATTTACAAAACGTCTATCACAAACTGCATGTTAACTGCGGTACAGAGGCCGTAGTCAAAGCCTTAAAACATAAAATTGTAAAGCTGGATTGATTCCAGCACCTCATTTTCTTACCCGAATGTGTAATTGCCTGGTATCAATTTCTTTCCCACTTTTATATTACAAAGTTTATGTAATGAGAAATGAAGCAACACTCAATAATGATAAACAACTCAAACCTTTTTAAAATGAAAAAAAATAACATCGCTTATGTAAGACTATCCGGGTTAAGCTACCTGCTGTTAATGATAATAGCAATTACAGTAGTTATACCAGCTCAGTCGCAAGGGCCGACACTTACTAAAGCAGCGTCAAGCTCTGTACAACTAAAACTCAACAAAAGATTTTATAATTCCGGAGATCTCATTTCTGCATTGCTAAAGTTTAAAATGGCATTACCAATGCCCAATCCTTATGTGGTGTTTGTTTCTCCAAAAACCGGTGACGCCGAAGGTTTGAAACTGAACAGTGCCGGGGCTTTGCAATATTCTACGGAAGGAGTTTTGAAAATACTTATCGGATTAAATAAAGAAAAAAATGATGGGGTGCTTACCGTGCAGGCGGGTGAAGTCATAACTGCTTACTATTATAATACAAATCCAAAAGACAGTAAAGCTGCCGCAAACAATAACGCAAAACAGCCGGATATGGTTTGTGAATTTGCCTTTATCCGTGGCACAGAAAATTACAGGGGCGACCTGATGGTAAGTAAAAACTATGCAGTAAATCAGAATGAAACTGTAGTTAATGCCGCCTCAATATTAGTAGAAGGCCAGTTGCCAGTACAGGTAGCAAAAAATCAAATAATTTTTTATAGTGAAAACGATCAGGAGTGGAAGGAGTTTTTACAATATAGCAATTGCAGATTGATAAGTACAATTCCTGCAAGCGGTCAAAACTCCCAGGTAAATGTAAAAGCCGGCATTAATAATATGCCGCAATCAAAAAGGGGAGCCACCTATCTCGTAGAAGTACCGGTAAAAGATCAGAACCTGAATGACTTTGGACAGTTGCGCCAGTTTCTCGGATTAAAGCAAAAAGTTTTTTGCAGCGATGAAGAAGCGTTGAAGCTGGTACAGTTTTGTGCTTTAGCCAATCTCGATGGATTTGCTGTGTCATTAAACCCAAGGATGCAATACAATAGTGATGGTGTAGAATCGGCCGCATGGGATAAATATTTTGCCAATCCACCCGGTACTGGTGAGACGATACCCGCAAGTTTTACTGACAATTTTACCAACATACCTAAGGCATGGAACTACATGGCTATATGGGACAGAGATGTGGTGCCGGTTCGTGTGGCAATAATAGATTATGGATTTCATCCTACAAACGATTATAGAAATGCAGGTACTATGGTGCAATGTGAGGCTTCTCCAATAGGTGTACGATGTGCAGCAGGTGTAGCATTAGGTGTGCCAACTGTTGGTGCAAGTTTATTTGGCCGTCGTGTATGGCATGGTAATGCAGTGCAGGGAAGATCGGGCGGCATCTTAAATAATAATTTTGGAACGGCAGGTACAGGAGGACAGGTTGCAATCCCCATGGCTATCAAAATGACGGGTGCAGAAGCCTATGCATTTAATATCGGCGGTGCTATCCGTACAGCAGTAGATAATGGCGCACATGTGATAAATATAAGCGGAGGGTTTCCTTGCAGGGCCTTAACAAGCCTGGGAGATTTTAGTTATTGCGATCCGGGTACAAGAGGTGCAATATGTGCTGCATTATTTCCAATCGTAGCAACAGGTTCTATTATTGCCTGCTCCGCATTGGCCTGGATACCATTTGCAACTGAAATATGTTTGGCTGTTACAACTTCTGCCTATATCACTGCATGCACAGCACAGTTTGCTTTAGGAAATCCGGGTAGCATAATAAGTGATGCAGTTCAGTTTGCAAAAAGCAGAGGTGTGCCTGTAGTAGTAAGTGCCGGTAATGTAATAACAGCAGCGGATCTTGGTTCTGTACCCGCAGAGCTAAGACCATTTATTAATCTTGATCCAAACAGGATGACGGTGGAAGATTGGGAAATAGTTCCTTCGGGTTTGCCGGATGTAATCTGTGTAGGTGCAGCAAATCCATTGCCGCCGTATGGCAATAACCAGGTGTTTGGCAGAAGAGTAGATGTGTGGGCACCGGAAGATGGTGATTATATGGCGCCTGAAAGTGGTGACTTGCCAGCTGGTACAGGAAATCCTACTGTATTAAAAAGAGATTTTAATGGCACCAGTGCTGCGGCACCCTTCATTACAGGGTTGGTGGCAGATGCTATGGCATTAAATCCTCAGTTCAACAGATCTACTTCTACTAGTGTAGGATCAATTGTAAGTAGTATCAGAAATTTATTATCCACTTCTGCGTGGAGTACTTCTGCATTACCAACAGATCCAACAGGCAGAAGAAGAAACTTAGTAAACCCTATTGGATTTTTAAAAGCCGTAAGCTTTGCTCCAGGCAGCCCCATACCCACTTTTTCAACAGCTGTGTATGGCGACAACTGGAATATAGAGAGCACAGAAAGTACGGATGATGTAACACCAAATGTTATTAATTATACAAGAGAAGGGGCGAACCGTTCAGGTTCTATTATCCATATACCCGGTAGTGGTGGTGCAGCAAATATCACAGATGTGGATCGCTATAGAATAAATATACTTTCTACTTACAGACCCGTAGCCGGAGAGGTGATGCAGATAAAACTCCGTACACCAACAGGTAGCCGTTTTGGAAACCTTACCATACGAGGTACCGGGCTTGTGTTAGTAAGAACTGATATTGTGGGTGCCAATGAAGAAATAAAAATATTTCAGGGCTCGGCCGTAAGGGCTGGGTCAACAGTTGAGTTTAGTGTAGAAGGTGCCACTGCAGATCAGGATAATATTTATTCCTTAGGTATAGGTAATGCTATTGACTTGCCTCCAACCACCGATGTAACTGTTAACCTGACTGATATTGCTGATGAATTGTGTCCTACAACTTTAGTAAGCGGCGACCGGGAATTTGGCGGCGGGCCATTGATAAATGTAACAGCCCGGTTAGAAAGAACTGCCGATGAAAGTGGGTTAGATGTAGTAGTTACCTACAGAGCAGAAGAAACTGGCGGGGATCGTACTACGGCCACTGGTGAATTTCGCCGGAGGGTTTTTAATGCTGCGGCAGGTGTTCGCATTACAGCCATCAGCCCCGCCACATCATCTTCCAGTGTTGTTAATTTCCGGGGAGGAGGTGCAGGATGGGAAGCTCCGGGTGGTTGCAATGAAGGAGTAGTGCAGGATGCTCCGGTAACAGGAGGATTGATACGATTGATAACAGTAGTGGGAGATAGTGGTGGTAATGATGTAAGTGCAGGCGGCGGTTGCCGTTGTGATACAAAAATAAAAAATATCAAATTTAACCCCGTTGCAATTACTACAGTGCCGAGATAAATTAACACTTGTTTTATTTCAAAGAACCTTGATTTCAAATTCAAGGTTCTTTGATTAACAATTATCACACAAAAAATCATACCTTTTAGAAATGAAAAAAGTATTGTTATTTGCCTTAATAGTATTTTCAGTAAAAAGTATAAATGCTCAACCGGGCAAATATGCCGGCAGTAAAAAATCGTTGATAGGAAAAGAATATACAGAACTGGAAAAACTGCCTGCATTAAAAGGCTGGAAGTATATGGAAGGGGCGATAGTAAATGCTAATCCCTTTACAGATGTGGAAATGCACTCAGTAAGTATATTTAATATAGGAACCACCTATCTCATCATCTTTTCTATAAATGAAGACACGGCAAATACTACTTTTAAAATAATGGATGTGGTACAAGTTGCGGGTGTAGCAAAAGGCTGGACGATAAGAACAGCTTCCTGCAGGCTAAATCAGGAAAACGATGCGTACATAGTTGTTTGGGGAAAAGAAACAACCGACGAGTATATGAAGCTGTTTAAAAAAGCATGGCGGATAAACCCCGATAAAAGAAGGATTGAAGTAATCCCGGTAAAAGGAATTGATTGCGAAAATATTGGATGCTAACGAACAAAAAAACGACCTGAAATTGCAAGCCGCTTTTTTGTTATAGCAATCTAATCAATTACCCCATCTTATGAAACACTTTCTGCACATCTTCATCCTGTTCTAATTTATCAATCAGCTTGCTTACATCCAGCCCCTTATTCATCATTGACAGGGACGGTAGTGGGTATGCATTCCAGTTCAGCGTTGATGGGTGTGATGCCTTTACCTGAATAACTTTCAGGTAAACAAATAGCAACTCATAAAACAATACTCACCAATTTATTTTTAAGTGCTTTGGAAACCGCTTCGGTTGCAGAATGCACATGCAGCTTGTCGTATATTTTTTTAATGTGGAAACGTACGGCGTCAATACTTACGTTAAGTTCTGATGCAATCATTTTATAACTGTATCCTTTTACCAGCAACTGGAGTACTGTTTTTTCATGCTGTGTTATATCAAATAATTCTTTAGCAATCTCATTTGCTGGTATCATCTGCAATACTTTACAGGCAACACTGCCCGTCATTGGGGCACCACCGGTAAGCACATTACGGATGGCATTGGGTATTTCTTCTGTAGCACTTCTTTTTAAAATATAGCCGGAGGCACCTGCACAGATGGCATTAAAAATATTTTCATTGTCATCAAAAACAGTGAGCATTATTATCGGCAACTGTTTATTTATTTTGCGGATGTTTGTTACAGCTTCCACACCACTTACAACCGGCATATCAATATCCATTAATACAACATCCGGTTGCAATACCCTTATATCCTCAACAACAGTTTCTGCACCCGGGAAAAAAGCGGTGACTTCCAGGTCATATTCTTCTTCAATCATCAGCTTAATGCTGTTGCCCAAAGCTTCGTTATCATCGTATAAAATTATTTTTGTTTTCATTTTTTTGTATTTAAAAATCAGGCTGCCGGAATTTCAAGCTCCACAATCGTACCTTTTTCAGATTGAGATGTTACCGTAAATTTTCCGTTCAGGTTTATAGCCCTTGCCTGCATATTTTTCAACCCGTTTGATGATGTTATTCTTCCGGTGTCGAAACCAATGCCATTATCTTTTATTTTCAGCAACAGGTTATTGTTTATTTGCTCAAAGTTGATTTCTACAACCGTAGCTTTTGAATATTTGGCAATATTATTTACGGCTTCTTTAAAAATCATAAGCAAATCCCTGCGCTGCTGCATGCCAATGCTTTTTATCAATAATTTTTCATCTGCTAAAAAAAGGGTGCTGATATTTTTAGGTTCCAGTACCTGGCTTATGTATTCCCTCATACGTACCGTCATGTTTTCCAGTTTATCATTGTCGGGCTTTACACTCCATACAATATCGCTGATGCCCTGCTGCAACTGTTCGCTTTGGGTTATAATTTTTTGCAGCAGCGATACCGACTTGTCTTTATCTTTTTCCATATTTTTATAAGACACTTCCGATAATATTTTTATACTGGATATGGCAGAGCCAACATCATCATGCAAATCTTTGGCTATATTATCCCTTACGGCTAACAATGATTTTTGTTGATCTAATTTCTTTTTTAACTGATAACGGTTAAATAAAATACCCGCCAGTGTTAACAGTAACAGCGAAATACCAATAACGATATTCCGCAATTGCTTTTGATTTTTAATGATTGCGGTATTCAGTTGTCTTTCTTTAGCTGCTATTTCTAATTGCTGCTGTTGGGTTTTAGCCAGTAATAATTGTTTATCTAAGGTTTCAATTTGCTTTTTAATTTCTAAATCCTGCAAGGCCTGTTTTTGAGATAATAATTTTATCTCGTCTTCTTTTTGTTTTGCCAGTAAAACATTGCCGGTAATTATGGCTTTTTGTTTTTCTATGGCAAGCTGTTTAATTTTTTGGTCTGTGTTTAGCTGCTCTATTTGTAAGGCAATAATTTTTTGTTCGTCATTTAACCGGGTAATTTCATTGTCTTTTTTCTCCGTTTCGTATTTAGTTTGTAATTCGGCAATATTGGTTTGTGTTTTTTCATTAATTATACTATCCTTATACAGGTGAAATTTTTTAATGTTTTCATACGCATTGTAAAAATCGCCCCGTATTTTAAAAAAAATTGTTTTGTTTATATAGCCATCCTTTATGCTGACCTTATGGCCCAAAGCAATAGCCATCTCCGTTCCTTTATTTAAATAATTTAATGCTGTTAAAGAATCTAACCGGGCCTCACTCATGGCTATCCCAATGGCCAGGTATTGCCTTGCCAATGTTATTGATGGTTTATTTTGCATTTCTAAAATGGCTATTGAGTTTAACTGGGCAGTTAGATTTGGATCTTTGTTACCCTGCCAGTTCTTCACTAACCCACTTGTTCCAAGGGCATATTTCGTTCTTTTAGCATCGTTAACCTTTTCGGCTGCTTTGGTACATAGGACGGCATATTTTTCTGCTTCTGCCAAATCTGATTTTAAATATACCTGGCTTAAATTACAATAGCTGTAAGTTAGCCCCCAATAATCATTTAATTTCTCCCTGATTGCAATAGCCTTTTTTGCTGCCGCTATCGCTTTTTCCTGTTGATTTAAATCTTCATGTAAATCTGACAGATTCGAATATACCATGGCAGCTGTACTTTTATCCTTATTTGTTTCAGCAAGTTCCAACGCCTTTAAATAATATTCTGTTTGTTTTTGTACATCACTTGTTAAACCGGCATTATAGCCCCTGTCGTTCCAGGCTAAGGCAGTATATTCATTATTTTGCGGCAACAGCTTCAGGGCTTTTTCAAAATTTAATTCAGCTTCGCCCGGTTTATTATTATACATTTTAAATTGTGCTGCTTGTAAATAGCCAATCCCTGTTATCAGTTTGTCATTTAATTGCAGCCCAATTTCAATTATTTTTTTTGCACTGCTAACTGAATTGGAATCCACTTCTTTTTCAATAAGGATATCATTTGTTTTTATTAAAGCCCAGGCCTGCCCCCGGTAGAATTTATTGTTCTCACTAAACTGTAATAATTCATTAATACTTTTTAAGGCTGAATCAAATTGTCTTTTTCCTATTAATTCTTCCACCATATTCAGCCTGGCAAAAAAAGTAGAGGAATCTTTTGCAGTATATTTTTTTTGTGCAGTTAAAACCCCGCTTGCCATCAAAAAAAGTGACAGCAGCAAAATATAATTACGATACAACTGTAGCGGGGAAAGCATAATCAGCTTTTATATCCTTCAATTTAACTAAAATAAAACTATAGTTGCCCTTATCTTTTAAACCCAACAGTATTAATAGTGTGCCAACCCTGTTTTTTGCTTAACCTGGCATTTTATTAAACTAAAAGTAAATAACTACCCCTTGTTTTTCGCTACATGATTATGTAGTGGCGCTGCTCCAATGCTTTTATACCTTGCTTGAAATTTAAAGCAATAAAAAGTATAACTGCTTTATTGTAAACAGGCATCCAATTTTAAAATTGATAAAGTAAAAACTAAAACCAGTAAACATGAAAGCACAATTAAATGCAGGGCTGCTTATCCTGTTTCTTTTTTTCTTCCTTCTTCTTTTTTCGTGTGATAATAATGCGGATAAAAAAAACAATAACAGCCGGAAAATAACAAAACCCGAACAACCTTCTTTGGGTAGTCGTCAATCTGTGGGTACTCTTTCTTTTAAATTGAATGGAGAATTATTTGAAGCCGACCCTTCCCAGGCAAAAGCCTGGACAAGTAACGGGATTCCTTTGGCGATGCTGGTAGCAAAAAATGATAATGGTCTTTCGGTGTCGGCACAAATTAAAAATTTTAACAATGAGGGTACTTACAAGTTGGATAGTGATAGCAAAGGCGGAGCAAGTTTTACTGTTAATGGAAAAATTTACCGTACCCTTAGTGTAATGAAAGATGATTATCTCAATGTGGTAATAAGCGGTATCAAAACCCTGGGGCCTGTTCTTTTGTTGTCAGGCACATTTGAAGGGGTGCTGGAAGATAGAGACCGGAATAAAGTGCAGATAACGGAAGGCAGGTTTACTACCGAAAGTTTATAAGAAGTAAAATTGATAAAACATAAATAAAAACCATTAAACATGAAAGTACAAGTAAATGCAGGGATGCTTATCCTAATTCTTTTTTTCATTGGCGCCTGTAAAAAAAAGGATACCCAGCCACCAACGCCTACAGCTAAAGATATTTATATAGCAGGCTATGAAGTAAATGCGGCAGGTAAAACCTTAGCCAAATACTGGAAAAACGGAACTGCCATTACATTAAGCGATGGAGTAACTGATGCTGAACTCAATTCTATTTATGTAATTGGAAATGATGTATATGCAGCAGGTGCTCAACAAGGTGCCGGTACAATTAATAACAGAGCCAAGTACTGGAAAAATGGAATCGCTGTTAATTT
>JAYVKT010000185.1:0-5585 GCA_043768195.1 Chitinophagaceae bacterium
TTAATTTAGCTATGTGCATATCATCAACTTTTATTTATAAATTTAGCTTCAGTTAGCCGGGCGGACGGAATTCTATTTCCCCCACTTCGGCAAGCCCTGTCCGTTACCTGCCATTTTTGGGCAACACTCTAACAACACAAAACTATCTTGACATAAATGGATTTTCTAAACATCGTTACTGAAACAGAAGAAGAGTTTGAAACAATTGCCAGTATGCTGTTTGACAACTTCGCAATCCAGACAAATAAAACTATGTACAGATTTGCAGAGATTGAATTTTATTGGAATTCACCAAATCATATTGACAATAGTACATACCAACGTAAGCACGTTGACCCCAAAGCAGGAGATTGGTTTTTTCATTATTCAGGTGTTGACATCGCTTTAAAAAATGAACAAACAGGTGGATATGGAGGCATTTTAATTCGCAGTATTTATGACATCAATGAAAATAAAATTATTAAAGGTCCTTTGGTTTGTGCAATGAAACTGTTCAGTGGGACAAATGCTTTTACAGAAACTATCAAGACGAAAGTAGTTTCTCACACTTTTGAAAAGTCTGCAATTTTAAAAAGTAAACGAATTGGCTTAGGACTAAATGCAAAAGATAACGAAGCGGATAAATTAAATTATAGATTTGTAATAGACCCGAAGATATGATACCCGATAGCAAAACAAATTTTCTTTACTTAGCTGACACTTTACCCAAAAAATATTCAAACTTTTATAAGCGGTTTGAGAAAGCTCTTAATAACTGTAATATCCATTTTAAATTACTTCCGAAAACAAAAGATGTTTGGGCTGTTGATTATATGCCTATACAAATTGACTTAAACAAGTTTGTTCGTTTTGTTTACAACCCTTCATACTTACAGACAAAAAAGCTAATAAAGACCATTTCGGACGTTGATGCAATTTGTAGTGAAATTGGCATTGAAACTTTTAAGACCGACATTATACTTGACGGCGGCAACGTAACAAGAACCACGAACAAGGTTATTATGACAGACCGTGTTTTTGTTGACAATCCGACCTACGAACGGAAACAGATAATAAAGGAACTTCACGAACTTTTACAAGTTGACAAACTGTATTTTGTTCCTGAACAGCCAGGCGACTTTACAGGTCATTCGGATGGAATGGTTCGTTTTATAAACGAGAATACAGTTGTTATTAACGACTACCAACGAGAGAAAGAATGGTTTTACAGAGCTTTTGAAATCGCCATTCACAACACAGGACTTGAGTACATCAAAATCCCTTACAATGTGTATGACAATAAAAGCAACGACCAAGCAAACGGAGACTACATTAACTATTTGCAAATGGAAAACACCGTAATCATTCCAACTTTCGGCATCAAGGAAGATGACGTGGCTGTAAAACAATTTGAAACAATATTTGCAGGACAGAACATCACAACTATTGACAGTAACGAAATTGCAAATGACGGTGGTATTTTAAACTGCATTACATGGAACATTCTAAAGTAATTTATGCAAACTGACAATTACAGAGAGAACCTTAAAGAAGCACTCAAAAATCTTATTAGAGTTAACGAAAGCATCTACGGTTCAATCATTGACGTTTCTATGCAAGGCGACCTCAAGGAGTTTAATGACGCTGTGCCGATTGGTGAAGTTCACCAATTAGATTTTGAACTATTTAAAAACAGTGACGACACAAACGTTCAGCTACTTATTAAACTTATGGAGATGGTAGATGAAACTTTTGAAAGCATTAAAAATATAAATAGCATCAAGCTCGACGAGGAGTAAAACGGCAGGTAACATTGGTATTGCTGCAAGTGGGGCTGGACGTTGAAACTTCGGCAGTTTGCATCGCTGTACTTTGGTTCGGGTTGACGAATATCTCTTTGGCTTTTTGTTGTTCCCTTCAACTTTTTGTTTATTGGGCAGCGGTTCCGGGCTGGACGCTATAAAATATCCCACCTGCAGCAATACCTGCCCGTAGCACCCCTCACCCAAACTCCTTTATATCCCGCATCAACTGCAATGCCATATTATTTGCCGTTGTCTCAAAATTACTTTCCGCATAAATACGGATGATAGGCTCGGTATTGGAAGTGCGGAGATGCACCCAGTCGCTATCAAATTCAATTTTTAATCCGTCTTCGGTATTGACGGGGTTCTTCTTATACTTCTTTTTTATTTTTTCAAAAATGGGTTTTATATCCTTACCGTCCTCTAACTCAATTTTATTTTTGGAAATAAAATAGTCAGGATATTGGTTGCGTAGCGATTTGATCCCTTTTTTATGATTGGCCAAATGACTTAAAAACAAACCAATACCAATCAGTGCATCACGGCCATAATGAAAATCAGGAACAATGATGCCGCCGTTTCCTTCGCCGCCAATTACCGCATCCACTTCTTTCATCTTTTTTACCACATTCACCTCCCCTACTGCTGATGGAAAATATTCTCCCCCATGTTTGATAGTAATTTCTTTCAGGGCTTTGGTGCTGCTCATATTACTGACTGTATTGCCTTTTATTTTACCCAGCACATAATCAGCAATGGCAACTAACGTAAACTCTTCTCCAAACATGCTGCCATCTTCGTTTACAAAACAAAGACGATCCACATCGGGATCTACAGCTATGCCGAGATGGGCATTTTGTTTTACCACTTCACTGCTTAATTCTGAAAGATGCTCTGGCAATGGTTCAGGATTATGGGCAAATTTCCCATTTACTTCCCCGTTCAAGACGATAATATCATTAACGCCCAATGCCCGTAATAAAGCCGGCACAAATGTGGCGCCGGTAGAGTTAATAGCATCTACCACTATTCTAAAATCTTTTTTTGCTATCGCTTTTGCATTTACCAGCGGATATTCCAGAACTGCATCAATATGTTTTTGCAAATAAGAATCATCCGCAATCACTTTCCCCGGAATTTCAGCAGCAACTATGGCATTATTCTCTTCTGCTATTTCCAGCACTTTAGCACCTTTTTCTGCAGAAATAAATTCACCTTTACTATTCAGCAACTTTAATGCATTCCATTCGGCAGGGTTATGACTGGCGGTAATAATAATACCACCGATAGCCCCTTCCTTTTCAACAGCTATTTCCACAGTAGGTGTGGTTGATAAGCCGAGATCAACAACATCAATTCCAAGTTTGGTTAATGTGTTCACCACATGGCCACGAACCATTTCGCCACTGGTGCGGCCATCACGACCAATCACCATTCTGGGGGTTTTCTTCTTTCCGGCTTTTTTTTCAAGCAGGATGGAAGCAAAAGCTGCCGTAAATTTTACGATGTCTGCGGGGGTCAGGTTTTCGCCGGGTTTGTCTCCAATGGTTCCTCTTATTCCGGATATACTTTTAATCAATGGCACTATTTATCTTTTTGGTGGGCAAAAATACGTTTTTCAATTTCAATGGCAGATTTAAGTAAGCTATACCTCTTGCTCCCTACATTTGCGTATGGCAGAAAAAGCATGGTATCAAAGTTGGTTTAATTCCCCGTTTTATCACAAGCTGTATTTTGAAAGGGATGAGAAAGAAGCTGAGGCTTTTATTAAAAAACTAATTGAACATTTACAACCTGCTGTCGGCAGCCGTATGCTGGATGTGGCCTGCGGCAAAGGGCGGCATAGCAAAACGCTGGCTTCGCTGGGATTTATGGTTACTGGTATTGATATTTCTACTGACAGTATTGCTGCTGCCAAACAATTTGAGAAAGAAAACCTGGAATTTTTTGTGCATGATATGCGGTTGCCGGCCTGGGGCAGTTATTTTGATTATGCCTTTAACTTCTTTACCAGCTTTGGCTATTTTAAAACAAGAAGGGAACATGATGATGCCATCCGCACCATTGCAAAAAGCCTGAAAGCAGGTGGCCAATTTGTGATCGATTACCTGAATGTACATTTTGCTGAAGAACATTTACAACGTAACGAGAGCAGGCAAATTGATAAAACAGTGTATGAAATCCATCGCTGGGATGATGAAACACATTTCTATAAAAAAATAACCGTGACGGATTCTTCATTAACCAAACCATTTGAATACACTGAAAAAGTAGCCAAGTTCTCTTTAGGCGATTTTACAGAGATGCTTGCCTACCAGGGCATGCAGGTGCAGGAAGTGTTTGGCGATTACCAGTTCAATAGTTACGATGTAAGAAAAACTCCCCGGCTTATTTTGGTTGCCTCAAAAGGTGTTGCTGAAAAAGGAGATAAAGAAAAAAGATTGTACAGTGATGGAAGAACGACCGATGCACTAACATGAGATGTTTATGGTTTGTAGTTTTTTGTTTATAGTTCATTAAAGCACAATGACTATGCTTCACATTGTAAACATTCGAAAGTGTCGGACATTTAAATAATAATAAAGAAATATTTTCGGAGAAACGACCCAACCATAAACCACAAACAATAAACTAAAAATTGCTAATCTCTCTTATTATTCATCAGCATATATTTCGCCGTTTCATAAAAAGCCCCGGTAAATTCAGATAATTTTTTTTTGGCAGAATCCTGTTGCGGCTTGCTTAATAATGATGCCCCGGGGCGCATCGGGTGCAGCCGTTCTTCATTCGAATTTATATTGCGGGTAAAATAAAAATCATCCGTTACCATACCAATGGCATCGGCAGTGTTGGTAATAAAAGCAAAATTGTTTTTCTTGGAAGGATCCAATAAGTCACGGCCCAATGTGGTATTTACATACGACTGATGCAGCATACCGGCAACGGTGGGCAAAATATCTATCTGCGAAACTACTTCACTTCTTCGCTGCGGGGTTAGCAAATCGGGTGCATAAAATAATAAAGGTACATGTTCATCTGTCAGCCGCTGTTCTGTCCACACAGCAGGGTACATCGCTTCTGCGTTACCTGCCAACCCATGATCTCCTACAAAAATAAAAATAGTGTTGTGAAAATATTTTTCTTTTTGTGCAGCCTCAATAAACTTACGGAAACAATAATCTGAATAGCGGAAGCAGTTAAATTCATCAATGGATTCAAAACCAAAACGCTTCAGTTCCTCCTCCTGCACAAATACTTTTACAAAGCCTGTATCAGTTGCAGGTATCGTTTTATTATACGGACGATGGTTGCCCGATGTCTGGATATAAGCAAAGAAATGTTTGTCTTTTTTTCTAAACACTTCATTGGCCTCTATAAAAAGATCTTTATCGCTGATGCCCCACACATTTACATCGGGTACACCTTTTCTTTTACCGGTGTGCATTTGTAAGCCATCAATATTTTTTAGTAGCCCTTGAAAGTTGCCAAACTCAGGATCGCCGCCCAAAAAATAATGTTTTTCATAGTCAACAAAATTATCAACGATAGTATGTTGCTTTAGTGCCGCATCATTACGGCTGGAAAATTTAAACAATTGTGCATCGGGAATGCCGGACAATATGGCGAACAAAGCCCTGGCGGTAGAGAAGTGTGGCGTAAAGCATCGTTCAAAAAAAATTCCGTTCCGGGATAATGAATCAAAATAGGGTGTCGTATTCAGCGGGTTGCCACTCATGCTGCTTTTATACATGCTGAATGATTCACACTGCACCAGCACAATATTGGGTTTGCTTTCAAAGG
>JAYVKT010000186.1:0-2140 GCA_043768195.1 Chitinophagaceae bacterium
AATGCCGAAGTTCCTGTTGTTATTCCAAAAGAATCAAACAACATGGTTAATGAAAGCATAGTTGCTGATAATAATAAGGAAAGTTTTATCCCGGCTATTAAGCAAATTGATAATAACAATGCTGTTACTAAAGAGAAGAATAGTATGGTGAAAAATCCCTTGCCTGTAGAAATTATTAATCCTAACCCGTTAAAACAAGAGACAGTAGTGGTAAACAATAAACCAACCAATGATCTTCCACAACCGATATACAATCCCAACATCATTAAGAGTGATGCAAACAATAAAGCTATTGCCAGCGACAATACTTTAAAAGAAATCAGGCAGCAGGATGTATTAACAAATACTGTTGTAACAACGCAGAACCCCAAATCGTCAGATATAGTGAATGCATCATTTACCAATACTGATGATGCAGCAATTGACCAGCCCAATGATAAGAAAAACAAAAGCCGTGGCTTCTTCCGGAAGGTGGCACGGACTTTTGAAAAAAGAACTAACATTGACCCTACCGATGATAACAAATTATTGGTAGCAGGACTGGCCATTAAACTGAAATAATGCTTCGATACTTCGACAAGCTCAGTACTCAGCATGACAAAAAATTAATTAACTAAAAAGTGAAGAACATGAAAAGGATTTTTACCCTATGCACCGCTTTATGTATGATGATGGCTGGATTTGGCCAAACTGATACCACAGGCACAAGCAATAACCCGCCTGCATACGACACCATCCGCATCGGTGGTATGATTATCGTTCGCAAAGCCGGCAGCAAAGACAAAGAAGTAAAAAAAGACGAAGAGTATAAAATGCGGAACCGCCGTGGCAACAAACCATCCAACCTTACTACCAACTGGTGGATATTAGATTTAGGCTTTTCCAGTTTCAATGATGAATCTAATTATACAACTGCTGCACTGAACGGATTTGTTGCCCCGGGCATCAATGAAGATGATTTGAAACTAAGAACCGGTAAATCAAAAAATGTAAATGTCTGGTTCTTTATGCAGAAACTAAATATTGCCAAACATGTGCTGAACCTGAAATATGGCCTGGGGCTGGAGTTAAACAATTACAGTTTTGAAAATACAAAACTGGCATTTGCAAAGAACCCAACTTTTATTTCGGAAGGTGCCGATGATTTTAAAAAAGTAAAATTAGCGGCCGATTACCTTACCGTTCCCATTATGCTTACTATCAATTTTACCCCTAACAGAAAAAGAGGTTTTGGTATTGGTGGTGGTATTAGTGCCGGTTATTTATATTCGGCCCGGTATAAAACAAAAAGCGATGGTGATGTAACAAAAATAAAAAGCGACTTCGACCTTGAGTCGTTTAAACTATCCTACATCGGAGAAATAGCTCTGGGCCCTGTTCGCCTTTATGGCAGCTATGCCATGAGGAATATGTGGGAAAAAGGACTGGATATGACACCGTATAATTTTGGGTTCAGGTTTAGTAACTGGTAAGCTGTTTCAGATAATATATAATTGCCCCGAGGATTCTATTAATTGAATTTTCGGGGCATCTTTTTTTGATACTTTGTGGGAAGTGGTTTGCCCTTCTTTAAATCAGCTAACAAGTGAAACAGTCTTTTCCTGCTAAAAGAAATAAAACGGGGAAACGATATTAAAAAAACAATGCCTGCCGAAATAATGGCACCCCCCAATAGTAAAATCAAACCAAAGCCCCATGCGGATCCGCTGTTTAATGCGTTAGCTAATGGAACTGCTGTCAAGGCGACCACTGCCCCACTTCCAATTGTTGCTGTTTTCAGGGGATGTCTTTTATTAAACCAATATCTTATCAGGTTGTTTGAGGCATCATCCGTTCCATACTTTTTGAGAAAATCCGATTTCTTTAGTTGCCAGGGTTTATTAGAAGTATCGGCAGGTTCTAAACTCCCCGTACTTCCTGACGCAACACTTGTTACCAATAGTAGTGTTACAAACAATAAAATTGATATTTTATTCATTTTAAAAACCCGGCGGCAAAGATACTTCGCTGCCGGGTGTAGCACTATTTTTACTTTACTTTGAAACAATACATATGTGTTCTTTCGTATTCACTGGGAGTGTAACCAGGCCTGTTCTGCTCATAAAAATACAGATGCTGATTGGTTGTGGCAAAGGTGATA
>JAYVKT010000187.1:0-2866 GCA_043768195.1 Chitinophagaceae bacterium
TCTCGAAACAAATTTAATTCCTGAAACACCGGTCAATAACAATGCACCTCCGGGCAGGTACAGTGTCGTTGTACAATTTGTGGTTGACAAAGAAGGGAATGTAAGCGATATAAAAACATTGACCGCTCATGGGTATGGGTTAGAAGAAGAAGCTGTACGGGTTTTAAAGAAAGCCCCGAAATGGCAGCCAGCTATAGCCTCTGGCTACACAGTGAAAGCTTATCACAAGCAAGTGATAGTGTTTGAAGTGCTGGAGGAATAGTGTATTAGTTGATTGGTTAATTAGTTTATTGGGCAGCCTGTATTATTAGCGGCCTGATTAACTAATTAACCTTTTTCCCAATTAACTAATCCTTACCTCCTGCTATAATTCGGTGCCTCTTTTGTTATCTCAATATCATGTGCATGGCTTTCTTTCATACCCGAATTGGTAATTTTTACAAACACTGCTTTTTGCAAATCTTCAATGGTAGCAGCACCGCAATAACCCATGCCGGCTCTTAATCCACCTGAGTATTGGTACACAATTTCCTTCAATGTTCCTTTATAAGCTACACGGCCTTCAATGCCTTCAGGCACAAATTTCTTTACATCATCTTCCACATCCTGAAAGTAACGGTCGCTGCTGCCGGTAGCCATAGCACCGAGTGAACCCATACCCCGATACTCTTTAAATTTTCTTCCTTCGTAAATAATTGTTTCCCCAGGACTTTCTTCCGTACCAGCAAAAATGCTTCCCATCATCACACAGTTAGCACCGGCAGCTAATGCTTTCACCATATCACCTGTATAGCGGATACCACCATCAGCAATCACCGGAATGTTTTTTCCTTTTAATGCAGAAGCTGCTTCCATGATAGCGGTGAGTTGCGGTACACCGGCACCGGCAACAATCCTTGTAGTACAAATAGAACCGGGGCCGATGCCAACTTTAATGGCATCAGCACCTGCATCGGCCAATGCTTTTGCACCAGCGGCTGTTCCCACATTACCCGCAATAACATTTATATTTTTGAAATTCTTTTTTACATCTTTCAATGCGGCAATAACTCCTTTGCTGTGACCATGTGCACTATCAAGAGCAATAACATCAGCACCGACAGTTTGTAATGCCGCAACTCTATCTAATAAATCTTTAGTAATACCTACACCAGCACCTACAACCAAACGACCAAACTGGTCTTTCACTGCATTAGGATGACTTTTTAATTTTAAAATATCACTGTAAGTAAATAAGCCGGTTAACTTTCCCTGCTTGTTAACGATAGGTAATTTCTCCACTTTTGTTTTTTTGAAAAGCTGTTCGGCTTTTTTCAAATCAGTTCCTTCGGGTGCAGTGTAGAGATTTTCTTTGGTCATCACTTCACTCACTTTTCGTTTGGGATTATCTTCAAACCGAAGGTCACGGTTGGTAAGGATGCCGACTAATTTTCCATTCTTATCAATAATAGGAATACCTCCGATTTTATTTTCCCGCATCAGTTTTAATGCATCGCCGATAGTAGCATCGGCTAATAAAGTAACGGGGTCTATTATCAATCCGCTTTCACTTCTTTTTACTTTGCGAACCTGTTCGGCTTGTTTTTCAATGCTCATGTTTTTGTGCAGAATGCCGAGGCCGCCTTCTCTTGCAAGGGCAGTGGCGAGAGACGCTTCAGTCACGGTGTCCATCGCTGCGGATAGCAATGGAACATTGAGAGTGATGTCCTTTGTGAGCTGACTTTTGATTGAGACATCACGGGGCAATACCTGACTGTAGCCGGGCATCAGCAGCACATCATCGAAGGTGAGACCTTCACCGAAAAATTTACTGGATACTTGTTTGTCCGAATGGACTCCTTTGGAGGAGGGGGAATTTCTTGTTGCCATGTGCAAAGATATACGTCGGGGGGAAACGGGAAAAATGATTTTTTTAACCGCTGAGAAATGAGTTAAAAGAGATTTCGCAGAGATTAAAACTCTGCGTTAACTCCTTTTCTCATGTTCTCTGCGGTGAAATATTTAGTTCAGACTATACATTTTACCCGGCTTGGAAGAAATCACCCCCTGTAATTCTAAACTCAGGGTAGCTCCGGCAACTGCACTGCTGCTCAATCCGCTTTTCTCATTAATCTCATCAATATTCACCATTTCTTTTTCTCTTAATATGGCAACAATTATTTTTTCTTCTGATGTCATTTCGATGAACAACTCCCGTTGGCTCTTCTTCTCTTTTTTATTTTTAGCCTTGTCTTCCCACTGCATCACCTGTATCAGCTCTGCCGCATCTGTAAGCAGCATCGCTTTATTATTTTTAATAAGATAGTTGCAGCCGCTACTTTTTACATCCGTCACTTTTCCGGGAATGGCAAACACATCTTTATTATAACTGTTGGCTAATTCTGCTGTGATCATACTGCCGCCTTTTAATCCTGTTTCGATTACAATAGTAGCATCACTCATGCCTGCTACAATTCTATTGCGGGTAGGAAAATTATGTTTGTCGGGTTTTGATTTACTTCTGAATTCTGTCAGCAATCCACCATTATGTTTTATCATGTCTTTGGCAAGCCCGGCATGTTCGGCAGGGTAAATCTGGTCGAGGCCATGCGCCAATACACCAATGGTGGGCAATCCATTTTTTACCGATGCCTTGTGTGCAATACCATCCACACCAAAGGCAAGGCCGCTAACTACGGTAATGTTTTGTTCCGTTAATTCTTTTACTAATTTCTCTGTTACCTGTTTTGCATAGTCAGTGTGGCTTCTGGTGCCGACGATAGCAACAACTTTTGCTGCATTCAAATCTGCTTCGCCTTTGTAAAACAGCAGAGTGGGAGAGTCGTAACAATTCAATAGCCGTTTTGGATAAACTGCATCCGTTAAG
>JAYVKT010000188.1:0-5514 GCA_043768195.1 Chitinophagaceae bacterium
CCTGCCTTTGCCCATGCCAGCACTTTTTTTACCAACTACACCAGCAAATACAGTCCTTATTTCCAGCAGTTCAATACAAAAAATGCAGAGTTTGGCAGACTGTACCTGAAAGGCATTATGGAAATGGATCCGGTAAAAGCAAAAATGATGTATCCCGATGCTACTTTTACCATGAGGGTAAGCTATGGTGCTGTAAAATCATACCAGCCGAGAGATGCGGTGTTTTATGATTATGTAACAACCTCAAGGGGTTTACTGGAAAAATATAAGGCCGGCGACTACGAGTTTGATTTACCCGCCAAACAAGTTGAGCTGCTGAAGAAAAAAGATTTAGTCAGTACATGGATCCCACCAGAAAAGATTTGGTAATTGGCTTTATTACTACCAATGATATTACAGGTGGCAATTCCGGTTCTCCCGTTATCAATAGCAAAGGCGAACTGATTGGCCTTGCGTTTGACGGCAACTACGAAGCCCTTAGCCACAAGCTGGCTTTTGATAAAGATTTAAACCGCACCATTTGTGTTGACATCCGCTATGTACTGTGGTGTATTGATAAACTAGGTGGTGGTGCCAATATTATTAAGGAATTGAAGTTGATGAAATAAAATAGTTGCTGCTTAAAGAAAGCCATTCGTCTGTCGGCGAATGGCTTTCTTGTTTTAACTGCGCCATTATTTGTGTAACATTGCAAAGCATTTTTCTGTTGAACAAACGTATTACCATAACAGTTTTTTTTGCCCTGCTCAGTACGGGGGCTTTCTCCCAGCAGGGGTTCAGCATTGCCACTGATGTTGGCCTTCAGCGAAATTTTAAGAAGGAACAATTATACTGGGCTTTTGGCCACACCACCCAGGCTCTTTTTCATCTTACACCAAAAGATGGTATTTATATATGGTTTGCCTACTACTCAAAAGGAAATTTTAAAAACAATGTAACAGCAGATGCAAAATCGGCACTTACTATTCCACAACAGGTAAATTATACAAACAATGCAAAGATGCGGCTTAAGCAATTTTCTGTTGGCTGGAGAAAATATTTAAAAGGTACGCCTGATGAAGAAAAAACCTGGAGCCTGTATGGGTTTGCGGGTTTTGGTTTATTACTTGGTGGTATAACAAACACCCATTCGGTAACGGTTGATACGGCTGTTTACAATGTTCCTGTAAGAGCTGGCGAGGCCAACTTCAAACGGTTAACAATGGATCTTGGGCTGGGGTGGGAAGTGCCGATAGGTGGTGATTTATATTTTTATACCGAAGGAAAATTGTGGATACCCACTACCAATTATCCCAGCAAATACATTTTTGTAAATAACAATGCCCCATTTGTAGCTATGCTTGGCGCCGGCATCCGGATTCTTTTCTAATAAAATTTATTGCAGTTTTAAATCAAATCTTCCCTCTGTTACACTCAGCGGTTGTGGAGTATTATAAATATTCAGTGCATTAAATTGAAAAGTGCCCGAAACAACTTTAGCAATTGTATCAAGCCGGGTTAATGTTACCGATCCGGTATAAGTGGAAGAAGTAAGCCATTCATTTTCCGGAGAAATTTTTCTCTTTACATAATATCCGTAACTGGTGGATGCTGGCAGCGACACTGTATTATTTAATTGATAAGTACCCGGGCCAGTAATACCAGATACCAATATTTCAAACTCAGTTTCGGTGGGTGAGGAAGCAAAATTTCTTGCATTAATCAGCAGGTGGGTGCTGCCGGTCATTCTTGCTTCAAGAATATCATTGGCAGGAAAGGCGCCAAACCCCTGTGGCACCCAAAACTTACCATCCACTTTTGCGCCAAACGTATTGGCACCTGTTTGGGTGGCAGGTGGCAGTTCTTCCACCTCTTTATTACAGGCAGTAAATAAAAACAAGGAGAGGCAGGTAATAAGAATTTTATTCATAGATATGGGGTTCGGGGTTATAAACGTTATTGAGAGCCATTTTCGTATCTCACCACTTGCAGGAAAGACAAAAACAAGGCCAGAGTAGCTGAAAAGAAGTTTTTATCTTTATTGTACTGATATATTTGCAACTATGAATGACAAGCTGCTTATACAACAGGTTCAATTATACAAACTTTCTATTCCACTGAAAGAGCCTTTTACTACTTCTTTGGGTACCGACTACGCTGCGGAAAATGTTTTGGTAAAAATAATTACCAGTCAGGGTATTATTGGTTTTGGCGAATGCAGTCCGTATATGCCTATAAATGGTGAAAGCCAGGACACCTGTTTTATTGTCGGGCAATATTTTGCCAAAGCATTAAAAGGAAAAAATGCATTAGAAATTGAAGGTTGCATCAGCCTCATGGATAAAATTATTTATGGCAACACAAGTATTAAAAGTGCATTTGATATTGCGTTGTACGATATTGCATCGCAGCATGCAGGAGTACCGTTGTA
Source organism: Chitinophagaceae bacterium (assembly GCA_043768195.1). Classification (GTDB taxonomy): domain Bacteria; phylum Bacteroidota; class Bacteroidia; order Chitinophagales; family Chitinophagaceae; genus JJ008. Next base: position 2,411 of record JAYVKT010000188.1, read on the forward strand.
TAAATTTTTGGGTGGGGAGAATAACAAAACCATCATTACCGATTACACCGTCAGCATTGGCGAACCCGAAAAAATGGCAGCCGATGCGTTGAAAATAAAAAATGAAGGCTACCCTGCTATCAAAATAAAGTTGGGTAAAAATGCCCGCCCGGATGATCCGGTCGGACGGGGAAAAACAGATGTAGAAAGAATAAAAGCCATCCGTGCGGCCGTAGGTAATAAAATTCCGTTGCGTATAGATGCCAACCAGGGATGGAAAGTAAACGAAGCCATTGAAACATTAAATGCTCTAGCCAAATTTAATATACAGCATTGCGAAGAACCCATTGCCAGGTGGAAATTTTTAAAACTGCAAAAAGTAAAAAAGAAAAGCCCCATCCCCATCATGGCAGATGAAAGCTGTGGCGATCACCATGATGCCGAAACGTTGATTGCATTAAAAGCTTGTGATTATTTTAATATCAAACTCGGAAAATCTGGTGGTCTTTTCAAAGCCCTGAAAATAGTGCGGCTGGCGGAAGCAGCGGGTATTCATCTGCAGGTAGGTGCAATGATAGAGTCCAGGTTAGCCATGACAGCTTTTGCTCACTTCTCTCTCTGCAGCCCAATGATTGAGCATTATGATTTTGATACTGCTTTAATGTTTAGCGAAGACCCGGTAACCGGTGGTATTGTGTATGAAAAAAACGGAGTAGTAAAAGTGCCTGAAGCAATTGGCCTGGGTGCAACGATTGAAGAAAGCTGGCTGAATAAAATGGAGAAAACAGTAATTTAAAAGGCATAACCTCCTTAAAAAAGTTTTGGTTTTATAAACGCTATATATTGGAATTGGGCTACTTTCAGTGGGAGAGTAGCGTATAATAGTATGTTAGCTGCAACCCTATGGCGACAGTGCATACTTGGAACTGACTGAAGAAATGAACAGACAAAATGAAACGACAGACAATAAAATTGTTCTATGGAATATCTTTCAACGACATCACTTGCTAACGAACTTGACATTAAATCAAGCGACTTGTTTGACAAGTTAAAAACACTTGGTTGGTTAGAACGAAAAAACGACAAGTGGGTTTTAACCGAACTTGGAAAACAGAAAGGCGGACAAACCCGAACCAATCCGAAGTTTGGAGAATTCGTTGTGTGGCCAGAAAATATTTCTTTTGACAACGGACAACAGAGCAAAGAGAAGCCAAAACTTCTTAATGCAACTGCACTTGGTAAACACTTCAACATTTCATCGCAACGACTGAATTTAATTTTATCCGAATTTGGTTGGATAGAAAAAGATATTTCGGGTTGGGCTGTAACAAAACTTGGTAAGACAGTTGGTGGCAGACAATACGAACATGAAACTTCAGGCGGTTCTTATGTTTTGTGGCCAGACACTATTTTACAAAACAAAAGTTTAGTTGGAGTTTTCAGCGACACCCCGACAGAGAAAGAACCTGCAAAAACTTTTGTAGCACCAACACCGCAACAGCAACAAACAATTGCACCGACAACGACATCAAATAATTTCAGAGAAAAGTTTGAGGCAAAGCACAGAACTAAAGACGGACATTATGTTCGTTCAAGAGCAGAGGTAATTGTTGACGATACACTTTATGATTATGGTTTAGTTCATGCTTACGAAAAGAAAGTTCCTATTGAAGAAGAACTTTACACCGACTTCTATTTGCCAAATGGAAAAGTTTACATTGAGTTTTGGGGAATGGAAAGCGACCCAAAATATCTTGAACGCAAAAAAAGGAAAATAGAAATTTATCAGAAATACGATTTGAAATTAATTGAACTTAACGATAGCGACATTTCAAATCTTGACGACATCTTACCGAAAAAACTTTTGAAGTATGGAATCAAAGTGTATTGATATTGTAAACGGCTTCGGACAAACAGTGTCGGAACTTCAAACAGTGATGCTCCGAACGAACAGTATAACTGGGGCTAACATAAGATTAAAAGAAATTTTAAAAAAGGGGCATTGACCTTTAAACGAACATTGGTGCATCTATCAAACAGTTGTGGTTATACAAACAGTAGTGCTGCTAATCCCCCGTTTTTAAAACTTCGGCACCTGTCCCCGTTTTTTCATCGGGAATCCCTTCTTCGGTAGCCGCAAGCTTTGGGGATAGTGCTAACCTTGAATCCCGATGGCCATCAAGAGGCTTTGAATTGGCATTTTGCTGAAAATAGTTTCAATTCAAGGTTGCCCTTTTAGACAACTTGCATTATCTTTGTGCCGACGATGGAAAATCAGAAAGTAAGAACAGTTTTTATTTACAAGGACTACTTTACTGAGTTCTATGAGAAGCAGCGACAGAAGGTAAAAGATAAAATCATCTGGACTTTCCGACTCATTGAAAGCATCAATCAAGTTCCGCAAGATTACCTCAAACATATTGAGGGAACTGACGGACTTTATGAAATCAGAGTTCAATCGGGCAGCGACATCTTTAGGATTTTCTGCTTCTTTGACGAGGGAAAGTTGGTTGTTTTAGCAAATGGTTTTCACAAAAAGACACAGAAAACTCCACGACAAGAAATCGAGAAAGCACTTAAAATAAAACAAGATTATGAAACAGAAAAAAAGTAACTTAAAAACTCTTGCTCAATTTGTTGATGAACAATATGGCAAAAGAGGCACTTCCAAAAGAGAGAAGTTTGAAAAGGGCTATGAAGATTTTCGTTTAGGTTCACTTATTCAGGAAGCCCGGCTTGAAAAAGGAATGACCCAAGAACAACTTGCGCAGAAATGTGGCACTAACAAAGGTTACATTTCTAAAGTTGAGAACAGTATAAAGGATGTTCGTATTTCAACCTTACAAAAAATTGTGGAGGTTGGACTTGGTGGACATTTAAGATTATCCATTATGTTATGACGATTGCATTGCTTCGTAAGAAAGTGACTGCATAACCTGATGCTTCACCACTTCGTCCGAACTGTATGCCAGCAGCAACATAAGATTAAAAGAAATTTGCAGAATTTAATGACAAGCAATAAACCTGATATTAAACTAAAACCGACCAGGATTTCTGACCTGAATAATCTTTTTCAATTTCAACTTGACAAAGAAGGCGGATATTTAGCTGCATTTATGCCAAAA